>NZ_JBGCCS010000032.1:0-91577 GCF_041262645.1 Streptacidiphilus sp. EB129 | reverse complement strand
ATCTGGCGTTGACTTTTGGCACGCTGTTGAGTTCTCAAGGAGCGGACGCTTCCTTCGAGACCGTTTCACCGGCCCCTCCGGGCGCTTCCTTCGTTCACCACTCTATCAGACGCTTTCCGGTCCGATTTCCGTCTTCCCGCGCCGTTTCCGGCCCGTTCCGACGAGTGAAACTCTAGCGGAATTTCTCGGTGCCAGCCAATTCCGCCGCATTCCCCAAAAGAAGGCATGGCAAAACAGAGCCATGCGATCTGATTCAGGGGATGGCCGCCACCGCGCTCCGCAGGGCAACCCGGAGGACACTACGCGGCCACCCCGGCAAGGTCAAATCGAGGCGAGCAGGGCCCTGCGGCAGTGCGCAGACAAGGAGGCCCGGCGCTCGCACCGTGAGGGGTGGTGCGGGTGCCGGGCCTCGGTCACTGCGAGAGAGGGCCGCTCAGCGCTTGCCCATCTCCTCGGCGATGGCCGCCGCGAAGGCGTCGATATCGGCCTCGGAGGTGTCGAAGGACGCCATCCAGCGGACCTCGCCGGTGTGCTCGTTCCAGAAGTAGAAGCGGTAACGCTTCTGCAGGCGCTCGCTCACCTCGCGCGGCAGCAGCGCGAACACCGCGTTGGCCTGCACCGGGCGAACGATCTCGACGCCGTCGATGTCACGGACGGCCGCCGCCAGCCGGAGCGCCATCGCGTTGGCGTGGCCGGCGTTGCGCAGCCACAGGTCACCGCTGAGCAGCGCTTCGAACTGCACCGAGATGAAGCGCATCTTGGAGGCGAGCTGCATGGACATCTTGCGCAGGAAGGGGATGTCCTTCACCGCGTCCGGGTTGAGCACGACCACACACTCACCCAGCAGCAGTCCGTTCTTGGTGCCGCCAAAGGAGAGCAGGTCCACGCCGACGTCCGTGGTGAAGGCCCGGAACGGCAGCTTGAGCGTCGCGGCCGCGTTGGCCAGCCGGGAGCCGTCGACGTGCACGAGCATCCCGCGCTCGTGCGCGTGCTCGCAGATGGCCCGGATCTCGTCGGGGGTGTAGCAGGTGCCCAGCTCGGTGCTCTGGGCGATCGAGACGGCCAGGGGCTGTGCGCGGTGCTCGTCGCCCCAGCCCCACGCCTGCCGGTCGATCAGCTCGGGGGTGAGCTTGCCGTCCGGCGTGGGGACGGTGAGCAGCTTGATCCCGGCCATCTTCTCCGGGGCGCCGCACTCGTCCACGTTGATGTGCGCCGTCTCGGCGGCGACGGCCGCGCCCCAGCGCGGCAGCAGCGCCTGGAGCGCGACGACGTTGGCGCCGGTGCCGTTGAACACCGGGAAGGCCTGGGCCCGCTCGCCGAAGTGGCGGCGGAAGACCTCCTGCAGGTGGTGGGTGTAGTCGTCCTCGCCGTAGGAGATCTGGTGGCCGCCGTTGGCGACAGCCAGGGCGGCCAGGATCTCCGGGTGCACACCGGCGTAGTTGTCGCTGGCGAAGCCCCGGACGGCGGGGTCGTGCCGGCGCACGGCGTCGGTGCTGACCACCGCGTTGTCGGCGGCGGGCTGGGGGGTCATCGCGGCGTCAGCCACAGGTGCTGTCCATTCAGTTCTGCTGCGGGTCGGTTCCACAGGTCGGTGATGGTCTGGGCGAGGTCGGCGACGTCGGTGAAGCCGGCGAACTTGGCGTTGGGCTTGGCCTCCCGCATCTGCTGCGTGACCAGGGCCTTGATGACCAGGATGACAGCCGCCGCGTGCTGCGGCTGCTCCGCTGCGGCGCTGACGCTGCGGAAGGAGTCGGCGAGCGCGAGCGTCCAGGCCTCGGCGGCGGCCTTGGCCCCGGCGTAGGCGGCGTTGCCCGCGGTGGGCTTGGCCGCGCCGGCGGCGGAGACGACGGCGACGCGCGCATTGGGGCTGCGCAGCAGGGCGTCGTGGAAGCCGAGCGTGGTGTGCTGGAGGGTGCGGACCAGCTGGTCGTGCAGGAAGTCCCAGTCGGAGAGCTGGATGTCGGTGAACTTCTTGCTTCCGCGCCAGCCGCCGACCAGGTGGACCAGGCCGTCCACGCTGCCGTGCTCGGCCTCGACGTGGTCGGACCAGTCGTGTGCGGCCTGCGGGTCGAGCAGGTCCAGGACCTGGCCGACCACGGTGGCGCCGGGGACGGCGCGGCGGGTTGCGTCGAGGAGGGCGTCCAGGCGGCGCGGGTCGGTGCCGGCGCAGGCCACCGTGGCGCCGGCGGCGGCGAGGCTGCGCACGGTGGCGTGGCCGGCCGCGCCGGTGGCGCCGGCCACGGCGACCACCCGGCCGTTGAGCGGGCGGGGGATGCCGGCGATCACGCTGCGCTCCTGAGCTCGCTGGTGCCGGTGATCCCGGTGGTGGAGGCGATGACCCCGGAGAGCTTCTTGGACAGGGCCTCGAAGAACATGCTCAGCGGGAACTCGTCGGGCAGCACCGCGTCGCACAGCGCCTTGTTCAGGGACTTGCCCTCGCCGGTGAGCGGCAGCGCGTCGGGGCCCTTGGCCCAGACCGAGGCGGGGTGCGGGGAGAGGTAGCGCGAGACCAGCTCGTAGGCGGCGATCCAGTGGGCCGTCTTGGGGCGGTCGATGCCGTCGCGGTAGAGGGTCTCGATCTCCGTGCAGAGATCGGTGGTGACCGTGGTGGCGCGGTCCCAGTCGATCGTGAGCCGGTTGTCGGTCCAGCGCAGCGCATCGTGCTTGTGCAGGTAGGAGAAGAGCAGCTGCCCGCCGAGGCCGTCGTAGTTGCGGACCCGGTCACCGCTGACCGGGAAGCGGAACATCCGGTCGAAGAGGATCGCGTACTGAACGTTGCGGCCCTGCTCGTAGCCCTCGGCCTGCAGCTGTACGGCGGCCTTGAAGGCGGTGAGGTCGCAGCGGAGCTCCTCCAGCCCGTACATCCAGAACGGGCTGCGCTGCTTGATCATGAACGGGTCGAACGGCAGGTCGCCATGGCTGTGGGTGCGGTCGTGGATCAGGTCCCAGAGCACGAAGGTCTCCTGGGAGAGCTTCTGGTCCTGCAGCAGCACGGCCGCGTCGGCGGGAATGTCCAGGCCGAGGGTGGCGACGGCGGCGGTGCTGACCGAGCGGAACCGGGCGGCCTCGCGGTCGCAGAAGATACCGCCCCAGGTGAAGCGCTCGGGCGCCTCGCGGACCGCGACGGTCTCCGGGAAGAGCACGGCGGAGTTGGTGTCGTAGCCCGAGGTGAAGTCGATGAAGGTGATCGGCACGAACATGGGGTTGTCGAAGCGGGTGCGCTCCAGCTCGGCCAGCCAGTCCGGCCAGACCACGGTGAGCAGCACGGCCTCGAGGTTGCGGTCCGGGTTGCCGTTCTGCGTGTACATCGGGAAGAGCACCAGGTGCAGCAGGCCGTCCTGGCGGTTCGCGGCCGGCTGGAAGGCCAGCAGCGAGTCCAGGAAGTCCGGGACGGCGTAGCCGGACGACGCCCAGCGGCCGAGGTCGGTGATCACGGCGTCGAGGTAGGCGGCGTCGTGCGGGAACTGCGGCGCGAGCACGCGCACGGCCGCGGTGATGGAGGACACCAGTGCGTCGGCTTCGTCGCGGGTCGCGGCACCTCTGGCGTTGAGGTCGATCGACCCGTCCTTGGACTGGAGCGGGCGCAGTGCTTCGACCGCGTCCTTGAGCTCCTTCCAGGCAGGGCTGGCAGCGATCTCTGGAGTCGCGCTGTCTGCAGAAGGAAGCGTGGGCGAGAGATTTTGCATGTCTGGCCTGCCTATACAGAAGGAACTGTTGCTAAGACACCGTATATACAGAAGGTTCTCCCGTTCAAGGCCGCCGAGGGAGACTTCTGTGTTTGTCCGCTTATCTGACACCTTCTCCCGATTGGCCGGTCGGCGCACGCCGCCCATGAACGCGCCGGAGGCCGCACCGTCAGTGACGGTGCGGCCTCTTGGTTGTGCGGCCTCTTGGTTGTGCGGCGTCTTGGTTGTGCGGCGTCCTGATCGTGCGGCGTCCTGATCGTGCGACGTCCTGGTGTCTGCTGTCCTACGGGCTCGCTCGGGGTGACCGGGGTCAGCTGATGCCGTGGTCGGCGAGGGGGCCCAGCTTCCAGCCGCGCTCCTCGCAGTGGTCCAGCAGCCTTGGCAGTGCGCTCAGCGTCGCGGTCCAGGAGGCCGGCGCCGAGGTGCAGTCGGAGTCGTGCAGCAGGATCGTCCCGCCGCCGTCGAGGTTGCCGGTGACCGTGTCATAGACCGAGCTGCCGGTGGCGCCGGCGCGCCAGTCCAGGCCCCAGCTGGTCCACAGCACCGGCGTCATGTCGAGCCGGCGCGCTGTACGCAGCGCCGAGGTGGTGGCGATGCCGTACGGCGGGCGGTACCAGCGCGGGGACACGCCGGTGGCCGAGGCGACCAGGTCGCGGGCCCGGCTCAGGTCGTCCCGGGTCTGCGCCGGGGTCCGCAGCACCATCGGGCGGTGCAGGTAGCCGTGCACGGCCACCTCGTGGCCGGCCGCCGCGATCTCCCGGCCCAGGCCGGGGTCGCGCTCCAGCATGAAGCCGAGCAGGAAGAAGGTCGCCTTCACCCCTCGGTGCTCCAGCACCTTGAGGAAGCGCGGCGTGGACAGCGGGTCGGGTCCGTCGTCGAAGGTCAGCGCCACGTGCCCGGGGTCGCCCACCCCGCCGAAGCGGGGGAACAGCCGACGGCGCAGCGGCTCCAGCGGCTGGATGGAGGTGACGGCGGGCGCCGCGTGGGCGAGCGCCAGACCTCCGGCGACCACGGCGGCGGCCTTCACCGCACCGCGAGCGCCGATGCCCAGGACAGGACTCAACGGACTGACTCCATCTCCACGACGGGTACGGGACCGGCGACCGCCACGGCGGGGACCGGGACCTGGTGGGTGGCGAGGTGGCCGAGGCCCGCGCTGTCCAGCAGGGTGCGGACCGCGTCGGCACCGGGCAGGGCGGCGGCACGGGCCCGGGTGGAACCGCCGTACACCGCGTCGGCGAGCGCCTCGGCGAGCTCGCCGGGCTGCTTCACCCAGCGTGCCACGCCCGCCTCGTCCAGCGCGGCCGCGTTGGTCAGGCCGTGGCCGGGGATGGACCGGTAGGTGACCACCGGGAGCCCGCTCGCGACGGCCTCCTGCACGGTCATCCCGCCGGCGTTCTGCACCAGCACGTCCGCCGCGTGCATCAGGCTCGGCATGTCCGAGACCCAGCCGTAGGCGTGCCGGACACCGGCGGCCAGCAGGCGCTCGCGCAGCGACTCGTTGCGCCCGCAGACCACCAGGCAGGTGATGCCGGGGTCGGCCGCCTCGATGTCGGCCACGGTGCGCTCGATCTCACCGGCGCCCCAGGAACCGCCGACCAGCAGCGCCAGCCGGGCCTCCTGCGGCAGGCTCCAGCGGGCCCGGGCGGCGTAGCGGGCGCGGGGGGTGACCGGGGTGAAGCGGCGGTCGACCAGCGGGGCGACCACCGAGACGCCGGAGCAGCCGACCTCGCGGGCCTGCGCGGCCGGGACCGGGTTGACCGCCAGGTGGGCGTCCACGTCCGGCGAGGCCCAGAGCCGGTGCACCGAGAAGTCGGTCAGGTAGGTGTGCACGGGGGTCCGGACCTGGCCGCGGCGCCGCAGCCGGCCCAGGACCTGGCTGGCGAGCGGGTAGGTGGAGACCACGATGCGGGTGTCGTCGGCGGAGACCACGGCGCGCATCCGGCGGCCGGCCAGCGCGGTGAACAGGCTGGCCTGCATGCTCATCATGCGCTCGTTGTCCATGCCGCCGTAGAGCAGCTTCCAGGTCCAGGGGGCCCGCTCCAGCATCTTGTGGTACGAGCCGACCAGGACACGTCCGGCCGGGCCGGGCAGCAGGTCCAGGAAGTCGTGCCGGTCCACGACGACGCCGGCCTCTTCCAGCCGCGCGGCCAGTTCCTCGGCGACGGCGTCGTGCCCGGCTCCGACGCTGGCGGAGACGATCACGGCACGCGGCGGGGTGGGGAGCTGCGTGGCGGAACGGCGCTGCATCGGGAGGCGGATCAGTCGGCCCATGGTGAGGTCTCGTCCTTGCGCTTGGTCGCTTGGCCACCGAGGTGTCGCGGTCCTGCACTGCGTACCTGGTGACTCGGGCCGATCCAACGTAACGAGAGGCGCAGCCTGGGAAGACACTCGGAGGGATGAAACAGGGCGGCCGGGAATGTAGTCCAGCTGGGGCAGTCTCCGCCCGATGTACTCCAACGGGAGTACATGCGTCCTCGGGGGTCGGCCGTGCAGACGATGCGGCCGCCGGCCCGGATCCCGGCGATCCGCTTCCCGGGTTCCCCCGGTCCCGATGGCCGGGATCCGCACGGCCCGGCTCCGGCGGCGCGGACCGCGGCGCGCGTGTGCGCCCCCTGTCGCGCCCTGTGGCTCCCGCGCCCCCGCCGCCATCATGGGGTGAAGCACCGGTGACCGTCAGTAGGGGGGAGCCCGGATGCAAGGTCCTGCCGTGGTGGGGTGGCTGCTGACGGTACTGATGGGAGCGACCGGGCTCTACTGTCTGGCCCGGCTGCTGCGACGCCGGGCCCCGCGCCAGGAGCGGGGTCTGGACGCCTCGGAGGCGCTCAAGGGACTGGGCATGGCCGCGATGGCGCTGCCGTACGGGCTGGGCCGGGCCGTGCCGGTGCCGCTGTGGCTGGCGCTGTTCGGGGCGGCCGCACTCTGGTCGCTGGCCTCCGGGACGCGCGGGGCGCACCGGGGGCATCACCTCTACCACGGGGTCGGGCATGCGGCGATGGTGTACATGGCACTCGCGATGGCCGGCCGGAGCGGCGGACCGTCCGGGATGATCGGGATGTCGGGGATGACCGGAGCGAACGGGATGACCGGCACCGCCGCCGGGGTACCGCTGCTGACCGGTGCGCTGCTGGTCTTCTTCGGCGGCTACGCCCTGGTCGGCGGGCTGCGCCTGGCCGGCGGGACCGGAGGCCGGAGCAGCTGGGGCGGCACGGCCGCTGCCGCTGGTACGGCGCGGGGGACGGGGTCCGTGGTCGGGCGACTGCTGGGCGCCCCGGAACTCCCCCAGGCCTGCCGGATGACGCTCGGGCTGGGGATGTTCACCATGCTGCTGGCGCTCTGACCGCCCTCCGGCCGCGCTCCTGCTCTCCGCTGACCCCTCTGACTGCCCGTGACCCCTCTGGCTGCGCGCGCTCGGGCCCCGGGCCGTGGCGTCCGTCACGCCGGCGGGAAACCTCTGCCGCCGATGCGTGACGGCGCGTAGGTTGGGGCTGCACGCACTGTGGCGTGCGGCACCCTCCTGGTCACGGAGGTATCCCCTGTGAGTGCTCTGCCGGCCCTGCTGCTGCTGTGCCTGCTGCTCGCCGTTCTCGGCCCCCGGCTGCTGGCTCGCGCCCGCTGGTCCGAGCGCGAGCCGGTGCTGGCGCTCTGGGCGTGGCAGTGCCTGGTGGTCGCGGTGCTGCTCTGCTTCGGGCTGGCGCTGCTGCTCACCGCTGCCGCCGCCTGGCCGCAGGCCCGGGCGCTGCTGTTCACCGGTGCCCCGCCCGGGGTCGAGGACGCCTACGGCTTCGGGCTTGCCCGGCCCTGGGCCGTCGCGGGCGCGTTCCTGCTGGCGGTCGGTGGCGTCAGGACGGCCCTGGCGCTGGCCATCGAGGTCCGCTCGGCGCGTGCGCTGCGGCGCCGTCGGGAGCGCGAGCTGTCGCGGCAGGCGCCCGAGCTGCCCCCGGACCTGCTCGGCGGCCGCCGGCTGGAAGGGGGCGAGCGCCTGGTGGTGCTGGAGAACGCCCAGCCGCGGGCCTGGTCGGTACTCGGCCCCAGCACCCGGATGGTGGTGACCACCGGTGCGCTGCACCGGCTCAGCGACCGCGAGCTCGCGGCGGTGCTGGCCCACGAGCGCGGCCACGTCCAGGCCAGGCACCACTGGCTGCTGCACTGCGCCGAGGCGCTCAACAACGGCTTCCCCGGTGCCAGGATCTTCCACCTGTTCCGGGAACAGGTGGGACACCTGGTCGAGCTCGCGGCCGACGACAGCGCGGCCCGCCGGCACGGACGCCTCGCCACCGCCGTGGCCCTGGTGGAGCTCAACACCGCCATGGGCCCCGCACCGACCTGCCCCTCCGCCCTGGCCGAGATACCGGGCCGGGTGGACCGGCTGCTGTCCGGCACGCCCCGGCTCCCGGTCTCCCGGCGGCTGCGGCTCACCGTCGCCGCGCTCGCCGCCGTGAGCGCGCCGCTGGCGCTCGCCGTCGCCCCGGGACTGCGCGCGCTGTTCTGACGCCCCGCTGCTCTGACGCCCCGCTGCTCTGACGCCCCGCTGTTCTGACGCCCCGCTGCGCTGACACCCCCGGCCACAGCCGTCCCCAGCGGACGACCCATGGCTGCGGACGCCCCATGAGCACCACCCGTCCCAGGGCCGAACAGATATCGGTTGACGCTCAGGCCTTTCTCAGTCGACCGCTGTACGCTCTGCGGGAACGGCCTGTGTTCGACCCGTCCGACGGGAGGCGCCGCGGATGACGCGCGGCGCGGACGGCGCGGGCAGGCGCGGTGCGCAACACATACGGGCTGGTCCGGACGTTGGGTGAGCACAGGTGACGGTCTTTCTTCTGGGTGTGGGCGCGGCCTGCCTGCTGGGCCTGGGATTCGTTCTGCAGCAGCATTCCGCACAGCGTGCGCCACGGTCCGAGATCCTCTCCTACCGGTTGCTGCTGACACTGATGCACAAGCGCGAGTGGCTGCTCGGGGTGCTGTTCATGGTCGGCGGCCAGGTGCTGAGCGCCATGGCGCTGTCCGAGGGACGCGTCTCACTCGTTGAGCCGCTGCTGGCCACCAATCTGCTCTTCGCGATGGGCCTGGCCCGCCGGATCACCAAACAGAGCCTGGGCCGGAGCGGCTGGGGCGGGGTCGCGCTGCTGGGCGTCGGGGTGACCGTCTTCATCGTCAGCGGGGAGCCGACCGGCGGCGGGACCGAGGCCGGAGTGCTGCGGCACTGGCTGGTGTTCGGCGTGGTCGCCGGGGTGGCACTGCTGCTCGTCTCCATCGCCAGACGGCTGCCGCTGTTCGAGGAGGCGACCCTGCTGGCACTGGCCGCGGGTCTGCTCTACGGACTCCAGGACGCGCTGACCCGGATAGCCGGGCAGCACTTCAACCACGGCGGCATCGACCTGCTGCTGCGCAGCTGGCAGACCTACGCGGTGGTCGCCATCGGGGTGATCGGGCTGATCCTGGTCCAGAGCGCGTTCGAGTCGGCGCCGCTGAAGATGTCCCTGCCCGCGCTCACAGCGGCGCAGCCGCTGGCCGGCATCGCCTGCGGGGTCGGCTTCCTCGGCGACCAGTTGCGGGTGACCCCGGCCGCGCTGGCCTGGGAGGCGCTGGGCCTGGCCTGCATCGTGCTGGGCGTCGTCGTGATCGGGCGGCATCCGGCGATGCCGAACACCTGCATCGAGGCGACCGTCCGCGCCGCCCAGCGCGAGGCCGCCGGCCAGCGCGCCGCGCTCCGGCCCTAGCGTCCGCGCGCTCGTCGTTCAGCCGCTCACCCGTTCGAGCGCTCGCCCCCTTCGATCGGCCCCCGACGGCTCCGGCCGCCCACCCGTCCCACCGGCCGCCTCTGCCACGGGCACCCGTGCCACCGGCCACCCGTGCTGCAGTCAGCTGCCCAGGGCTGCCCCTGGCCGATCCGCAGGATCCGGCTCCGGGCCCGGCTCGGCGTCGGCGGTGGCGGCCTCCGGCGCGGGAGCCCGCTGCTCCCGGCGGGTGGCCAGGTAGCCGCCGCCCAGGGCCATGAGCGCGGCCATCCCCGCCAGCATCAGCCGGAAGTCCACGACGGCGAGCAGCGCGGCGCCGGCGCCGATCGCGGCCGCCTGCGGTGCGGAGATCAGCACGTTCAGGGCGGTGTCGGCGCGGCCCATCAGCTCCGGCGGGGTGTTCTGCTGCATGACGGTCATCAGGCCCACGATGACCCACGGCAGGCTGACCCCGATCAGGACCACCGCCGGTACCGCGGTGAACAGGCTGGGCAGGGTCAGCAACAGGAAGGCGACGGCCGCGGCGGCCAGCCCCAGCGCGACCAGCCGCCCGGCGCCGGTCCGTCGCAGCACCGCCGCCGCGACCAGGCCTCCGGCCACCCCGCCGATGCCCTGCGCCGAGAAGAGCAGGCCCAGGAATCCGGGCGGGCGGTGCAGTCCCTGGCCGACCACCGCGAACATCACGGTCTCGGAGCAGCCGAAGGCGACCACCGCGAGCACCGTGGCGAACACCAGCTGGCGCAGCACCGGCACGGCGACGATGTGCCGGACCCCCGCCGTCAGCTGCCGCCCCAGCGGCTCCCGGGACCGCTCGGCGACCTTCTCGTCGACCCGCATCAGGGACAGCAGCAGGACGCCGGCCAGGAAGGTGGCCACATCCCCGAGCACCAGCGGGGCTATCCCGAAGGCGGTGAGCAGTCCGGCGCCCAGCAGCGGCGCGACCAGGCGCAGGCCCTGCAGCAGCGTCTGCTGCAGGCCGTTGGCCGCGCCGAGCTGCTCGGCCGGCACCATGGCCTGCATCAGCGCGGTCTCCGCCGAGCCGATCAGTCCGGACAGGAAGCCGTAGCCGGCCAGCACGGCGTAGCAGATCCACAGGTCGGAGCGGCCGTGCACCAGCAGCAGCGGCAGCACCAGCACGGCAGTGGCCAGGTTGAGGCAGATCAGCAACGGGCGGCGGCGGACCCGGTCCACCACCAGCCCGGCCGCCGGAGAGCACATCGTGCCGACGATCACCGCGAAGAACGCCAGCCCGGCGGCGGAGGAGGAGCCCGTGAGCAGCTTGATCCAGATGCCGATGGCGATCCAGAGCGAACTGTCGCCGAGCGTGGACAGGACCTGCCCGGCTATGAAGAGCCGGACCGTGCGCTGGGTGAGGAGCTCTCTCATGGCGGTCACTGCTCCGTGGCTCGGGGGACGTCGACCCGGGTGGCATCGGCGCGGGTCGCGTCGGCGCGGGTCGCGTCGGCTCGGGTGGCGTCGTACGGAAAGGTGAACTGGATGAGCTCGACCGGGACGCTCCCGGCGGGCCGCAGCGCGGCGTTCTCCAGGCGGTCGTGGTAGCGGGTCAGCAGCGTGAGCATCTCGGCCTGGAACGCCTCCGCCTCGTCGGGCGTCAGGTACATCACGGTCTCGGAGGCGCCGGTGAGGGCCCGCCACTCCGCCGGGAAGCCCGCGCGCCGGGTGGCGATGCCGTCGAGCCGCCGCAGCCAGGTCTCCCAGAGCAGCGCCGACAGGGCGTCCGACGCGTGCCGGCTCTCCGGCCGGTCCGGCCCGTCGGCGCCGTCCGCCGCACCCTCCGCATCGTCGGCCCCGTCGCCGTCCCCCTCACCGCTCCCGGCGGCGGCCTCGTCGAAGACGAAGCCGATGTGCCGCAGCTGCCAGGGCCGACGCCGCCCGGCGCCGCCGCCGGCCTCCTCGACGAAGCCGTACTTGGCGAGAGTGCGCAGGTGGAAGGCGCAGTTGGTGGGCGACTCGCCGACGATCGCGGCGGCCTCGGTGGCGGTCAGCGTGCCCCGGAGGCCGAGCGCCTCGATCAGGGCGAGGCGGGTGGGATGGGCCACGGCACGCATGGCCTTCGGGTCGGTCAGGCGTCGGGGCGCACGCCTCGGCGCCTCGGCGGAGCTCTCATCGGAGCCCTCGTCTCGAAAGATCACGCTCGAAACAGTACGCTCGAAAGACTTGGCTCGAAAGAGTTCGCCTTAACGAGGCGGGTGGGCCGAACCGTCCTGTGTCCCGAGCCGGCTTCGCCGATCCCCCGCGTCGGCGAAACCGCCCGGGCGGCGTGCGCCGGCCGCCGACCGTATATTGGCCTGCAGCCAACAAACGCAGGAGCACCATGTCACCTCGACGCGCGTCAGTCAACGAGGCCATGCGGGCACGGTCGCGGGCGCGCATCATGCAGGCCACCGTTGAGCTCGTGGACGAACGAGGCTTCCGCGGCACGACTCTCGGCGACATCGCCGAGCGGGCCGGGCTGGCACGGGGGCTGGTCTCGTACTACTTCCCCGGGAAGCGGGTCCTGCTGCAGTCGGCCACGCACCGGCTGATGCGGATCACCCTGGCGGCGGCGCTGGAACTGCTGGACGACGCGGACAGTCCCGATCTGTGGCTGGCCACCTCGATCGACACGGTGCTGTCCCTGGCACTGAACCGGCCGACCCTGATGCGCACCCATCTGGCGCTGATCCTGGCCCCCAACAGCAGCGGCGGCGGGTTCATCCAGGACGAGGAGCAGCAGCGCTTCGGAGAGCTGCTGCGCGGGGTGCTGCGGCGGCGCGCGGCGCCGGACCCGGTCGCGGAGCACGCACTGCTGCGCAGCGCGCTCATGGGCGCCTGTATGGGTCTGCTGCTGCCCGGCGCGGAGTCCTCGCCGATGCTGATCCGGGCGGACCTCTTCGCCCGCTACGGGCTGGACACCGCCCTGGGACCGGGCATCCCCGAGCGCCCGGCACATCCTGACGCCCCCTCGGTCGGGAGCGGGTCAGAGCTCCTTGAGGAGTGAACCGAGCAACTCCACGCTGCTCTCCGGAGTCTGACTGTCGACGCTGAGCCGTTCCATCACCTGGACGTACTGGTCCACGTCGTCGCGCTTGTCGAGATAGAGGGCGCTGGTGAGCTGCTCCAGGTAGACCACGTCGGGCAGGTCCTGCTCCGGGAAGCGCAGGATGGTGAACGCGCCGCTCTCGGCGGCGTGGCCGCCGAACCGGAACGGCATCACCTGGACCACCACGTTGGACATCTCCGCGGCGTCGATCAGCCGCTGGATCTGCATCTTCATCACCGCCGGCCCGCCGACCGGGCGGCGCAGCGCGGCCTCGTCGATGACCGCCCAGAGCCGGGGCCCGTCGCCGTCCGCGATCAGCTTCTGACGGCGCATCCGGACGTTGATCCGGCGGTCGACCTCGCCCAGGTCCATGTGCGGGCGGTTCAGCAGCATGATGGCGCGGGCGTAGTCCTCGGTCTGCAGCAGGCCGGGGATGAACTGCACCTGATAGGTGCGGATCAGCGCGGCGGCCTCCTCCAGGCCGACGTAGGTCTGGAACCAGTTGGGCATGGCGTCGCTGAAACTGTGCCACCAGCCGGCCTGGTTGGCCTCGCGGACCAGGGTGAGCAGGGCGGCGCGTTCGGTCTCGTCGTCCACGCCGTACAGGCTGAGAAGATCCGTCACGTCCCGCTCCTTGAAGCTGACGCGGCCGAGTTCCATGCGGCTGATCTTCGATTCGGAGGCCCGGATGGTGTAGCCCGCGTCTTCGCGGCTGATGCCCTTTGCCTCACGGAGTCGGCGCAACTGGGAGCCGAGGAGGATGCGGCGCACCATCGAGCCGCTCCCCGGCTGAACTGTGGTCATTCCGTTGGACCTCCACCCGGTGAAATCAGCGCACAGTCTGCCACTGTCCGGTGGCGAAGGGTGCCCAAACGGACAGGTCGGTGTCAAGAAGTCGGACAGAGCGCCGGCCCCGCCTCCGGCGAGCAACCATGAGACTACTCCCTGCAAATGAATCTGCACGTGCATATGCCGTCTTCGCACTTGCACGTGAATCCACTCTTGCATCTGACGTATGCGGAGAGGACCATGATGCACGTGCACCTGCACACCCACTGGCAGTCCTGCGGGGAGTCCGCTCCCCCCTCACGCCACGTCGAGCTCCCGCCTCGCGAACCCTTCGCGGACGAGGCGGCCTCAGGCGTAGCGCGCGGCGTCCCGTCAGGAGCAGCTTCAGCAGCGACGGCTGCGACAGCGCCCTTATGGGAGGAGCTCTTCATGGGCCTGAGCCCGGCACTGGCCGCGGACCCGGACGTGGTCAGTTGTGCGCTCGCCCCTCGGCATGAGTCGGTACGCACCGCGCGCGAGTTCACCAAGCTGACCCTGAACCGCTGGGAGCTCGGTGGCCTCTTCGACGACATCGCGCTGGTGGCAAGCGAGTTGGTCACCAACGCGCTGCGGCACGCACTTGCCTCGGTGGCCCTGCCCGAGCAGCGGACCAGCCCCTGGGGCCGACGCGGAGAGCGGACCGCCGAGCGGCAGAGCCCGATCGGGCACCAGTTGGACGGTGGCGCTGACGCAGCGTCACCACTCATACGTCTGAGCCTGGTTCGGCGCTCCCCCCAGGTGGTCTGCGCGGTGAGCGACCCCAGCGCCAACGGCCCGGTGGCCCGGGAGGCCGACTGGGTCGCCGAGTCCGGCCGGGGACTGCACCTGGTGGACTCGTTCAGCCAGTCCTGGGGCTGGCACCCGGTGTCCGCCGGCAAGGTGGTCTGGGCCCTGTTCGAACTACCGGGGGGGGCAGTCGCACTGCCCGAGGGGGAAGAACGGCGGCATGGCACGCGCTGAGCGCGTCCCATGCCGCCGTTGGCAGCTCTCCACGGAACTCCGAACCCCGGAACTCCGAACCCTGGAACTCCGAACCCTGGAGACGTGGATCAGGACCCCACGTCCGCACCGAGTACCGGTTCCCGGAGTTTCACGTCCCCTCAGGGCCCCGGACCGGGGCCGTGCGTCACGCAGGCGGTCCGGTCCCGCCGAGGACGGGCGGGTGGCCGGCCGCGGGCCGCACGGGCCGGTCAGCCCTGCTCCGCCAGATGATCGAACTCGCCCTTCTTCACCCCGTCGAACAGCGCGGCAATCTCGGCCCGGGTATAGATGAGCGCGGGCCCCTCCGGGAAGCGCGAGTTGCGCACCGCCACGTCGCCGTCCGCGAGCCGGGCCAACTCCACGCAGTCGCCCTGGGAGTTGCTCAGCCGGCTCTTCTGCCAGACCACCCCGTCGATCTCCGTGGCGGCCATGCCGTTGTACATGCGACGCATTGGTGTCTCCCGGATGTGCGAGCTGCGCGAGATGGGGCAGAGAGGCGCCTCACTGCACGTGATGATAATGCCAGTGCAGCTGCACGTGCAGGCGCTTATGCGTGTGCACATGCGTTCACCCCATGTGACAACTCGCGCTCCGCACTCCTGAGTTGACGGACCGAAAGGGACAAACCACTCCTGCCCCGTCGCTCTCGGCAACGAAAGCGGTGCAGCCTGCGCCGGATTCACCCCAAGATCAACGGCTTGGAGTTTCATCGTGACCCACAGTCAGTAACCACATGCATCACGCACTTATGTGACGCTGCTCACCAGCATCAGGTTTCACTACCGCGAAATATCGTCCACGGACGAGTTCCTGTGAACTTTTGGTGAATCAAACGGACATAGTTCGCGATTTGCTGCCGAATGGCGGTGGAGTGTGACGGGTTCGGGGACAAAGCGGGTGCCCGACTGCCGCTTACCGTACGTATGACCTACGATCGTCCGACATGAGCTCTGCCGCCCCCTCCAGCACCCCGCTCCCCGTCCGCACACCGGGCGCGCGGTCGCGCGGCCGACACCGTCGGCCCGAACTCCCCCAGCTGCCCGTGGACGCCCCCGCGCTGCTCCTCGCCGTACCCGGTGAGGCAAGTGCTGCGGCCCAGCAGACCGCCGACGAGCTGGTCTCACTGATCCGCGCCGAGCAGCCGGGCATCGACGTCCATGCCGCGTACCTCGCGTCCGCGACCGGACCGGTCGACGCCGGATCAGCCGGCACCGATACGGTCGAAGCCGAAGCGGCCGACAATGAGGCGGTCGCCGGTGACGCCACCGGCGGGGCGGTGGCGGACGGCACCGCGCTCGACGGTACGGCGTTCGACGGCACCGCGCTCGACGGCGATGTGCTCGGTAGCGATGTGCTCGGCGGTGCCGCGCTGCTCGGTGGCGCCGTCGACGGTGGGGTCGACGGCGTGGCGGTGGGCACCGTGGCGGAGGAGCTGCCGGTCTTCGGCTTCTTCGGGGAGTCCGTGCCGCGCGAGCCGGCCACGCTGGCCGGGCTGCTGGGCGAGGCCCACGCGGCCGGGCGGCCCGCACCGATCGTGGTGCCGCTGGTCCCCGGCACCGATGCCGTGCTGGAGCGGGTACTGGAGGACATCTCGGCCACGCTCGGCGAGATCAGGGTCACCGAACCGCTCGGCCCGCACCCGCTGCTGGCCGAGGCGCTGCACGTCCGGCTGTCCGAGGCCGGCCTGGCCCGCGCCGACCGGGCCCGGCTGTTCGCCGTCAACACCGCCGCCGACGGCATCGTGCTGGTCGTCACCGGCGGGATCGACTCGCTGCAGCGGGCCGAGGTCACCGGTGTCCTGCTGGCGGCACGCCTGGCCGTACCGGTGGTCGCCGCCGCACTCGACCAGCCCGGATCGGTCGCCGCCGCGGTGGCGCACCTGCGCGCGACCGGTTGCGCGCAGCCCGCGCTCGCGCCCTGCCTGATCGGCCCCGAGGCCGACGCCGACCTGCTGAAGGCGGTGGCCCACGAGACCGACTGCCCCGCCTCCGAGGTCCTCGGCGCCTACCCCACCATCGCCCGCCTGGCCCTGGGCCACTACCTCGGCGCCCTCGGCATCGACCAGGACCCGACGCAGACCTGACCCACGTCGGAGCAGCAGCCCAGCCGGCAGACCCATGCCCGGCTCGGGGCGCCGGCCGGTGCGCCCCGAGCCGGGCGTGGGTCTGCCGCGCACCCCATGCACTATCGTCGAAACCGGAGCAGCGGCGCACTCCCGCTTGTCACTGAGCGCGCCCATCACTGGACCAGCGTCCAGCAGACGTCAGGAACCCTCACGAGGCAGACAGGCGAAGGAGACCAGTCGTGACCGCGATCTCGGATCGTCCCCAGATGCTGCCCCAGGAGTTCGAGGAGTTCGCGCGTCTCGCTGCCCGCTCGGCCGAGGGTGTGCGCCTGGAGTTCATCAACGGCAAGCTGGGGGTCAAGTCCGTGCCCGACGGCGATCACGGCCGAATCATCCAGTGGCTGACGCGGATCTGCATCCAGACACGCCCTGACCTCTGGCTGCACGATCAGGGGCTCCTGGTCCAGACCTACCGCAGTGGCCATGCCCGCCCGGACGGAGTGCTCGCCCCGAGCGAGGCGTTCGTGGGCCAGGGTGACTGGGCAGGCACCGATGAGGTGCTCATGGTCGTGGAGGTCACGTCGTACGACTCCGACACCGACCAGCGCGACCGCGTCGAGAAGCCCCGTGCCTACGCCGAGACGGGTATCCCCGTCTACCTGCTGATCGACCGCGACAGCGGAGTGGTCACCGTGCACGGCGAGCCCGACGGCATCCGCTACGAGACCACGCAGACCGTGCCGTTCGGCAAGGCCGTCGTCCTCCCCGCACCGATCGGCATCACCCTGGACACCGAGCCGCTCAAGGACTGGACCCGCTGACCTGCCCCTCGCCCGGCCGACCGCCAGGTCCAAAGCCAGGTCAGGGGCGGGGGCGGGCGGCTGCGGTGGAGCCGCGGACGACCAGCTCGGGCTGGAAGACGAACTCGCCGCGCTGGGCCGGGTTGCCGCCGATCTCCTCCAGCAGCACATTGACCGCGGCGGAGCCCATGGCCTCGACCGGCTGACGGATCGTCGTCAGCGGCGGGTCGGCGAAGGCGATCAGCGGCGAGTCGTCGAAGCCGACCACCGACACGTCCCCGGGGACCGACAGGCCCCGGGCGCGGGCCCCGCGGATCGCGCCGAAGGCCATCAGGTCACTGCCGCAGACGATCGCGGTGCAGCCCCGGTCGAGCAGCGCGCCGGCCGCGGCCTGGCCGCCCTCGACGCTGAACAGCGAGTGCTGCACCAGTCCCGCCGCCTCGGCGCCGCTCAGGCCCAGCTGGGACTTCAGCACCTCGGCGAAGCCCTCCAGCTTCCGCTCCACCGGCACGAACCGGGCCGGGCCGACGGCCAGGCCGATCCGCTCGTGGCCGAGACCCACCAGGTGCTGGACCGCCATCCGCATCGCCGCGCGGTCGTCCGGGGAGATGAACGGTGCGCTGATCTTCGGGCTGTACCCGTTGATCATGACGAACGGGACGCCCTTGCCGGTGAGCTTGGCGTAGCGCTCCATGTCGGCGGTGGTGTCGGCGTGCAGCCCCGAGATGAAGACGATGCCGGTCACGCCGCGCTCCACCAGCAGCTCGACCAGCTCGTCCTCGGTCGAGCCGCCGGGAGTCTGGGTGCAGAGCACCGGGGTGTAGCCGTAGCGGGTCAGCACCTGCTCGATGACCTGGGTGAACGCCGGGAAGATGGGGTTGCTCAGCTCCGGCGTGATCAGACCGATCAGCCCGGCGCTGCGCTGCCGCAGCCGGGTCGGGCGCTCGTAGCCGAGCACGTCCAGGGCGGCCAGCACCGTCTGCCTGGTGGTGGCCGAGACCCCCGGCTTCCCGTTCAGCACGCGGGAGACGGTGGCCTCGCTCACCTTCGCCTGGGCCGCGATGTCCGCCAGCCGCGCCGTGTTCAAATCCGGTGTCTCCACTCGGTCCGGTGCCGGGGGCCGTCCCCGGTAGCTGCAGTACCCCTACAGCATCGCAGCTTATTGCACCTGGACGAACTCTCCTGACGGTTCGAAAGGTTCGATCGGCGCGGGGGCCAGCCGACGGCGGCCGAGCAGGGTGAGCAGCAGGGCCGTGGCGCCCATCGCGACCGGGATGCGGAAGCCCGCCCCGGCCCCGAGGTGCTGCACGGCCCAGCCGCCGGCCGCAGCACCGGCCGAGACCCCCAGCAGCAGGCCGGTGACGGCCCAGCTGAAGCCCTCGGTGAGCTGTCCGGACGGGACGCACTCCCGTACCAGGGCCATGCTGGTGACCAGGGTCGGGGCGGTGGCGAGACCGGCGACCAGCAGCGACCCCGCCAGCACCGGCAGGCTGCCGACGAAGGGCAGCGGTGCCAGCGTGACGGTCATCGCCAGCAGGCACAGCGGGAGCCGGCGGGCCGGACTGCTCCTCGGCTTCCACGTGCCGAAGGCGAATCCGGCCACGCCGGAGCCCAGGGCGTAGCAGGAGAGGACCAGGCTGGCGGCGGCCTTGTGGTGGTGGGCGTCGGCGAAGCCGATGGTGGTGATCTCCATGACCCCGAACACCCCGCCCGTGGCGAGCAGCACCAGCACCAGCACCCGCAGGGCGGTGGAGCGCAGCGCGGAACCCTGCCGCGCTCCCGGTCCGGGCGCCTGGACCGGCGGTTCGGTGCGCCGCTGCGCGCAGAACAGCAGCACCCCGCCGAGCAGGACCAGAGTGCCCGTCAGGTACCCGGCGGACGGGAAGAGACCAGTGGCCAGGCCGGTCGCGACGATCGGACCGAGGATGAAGGTGAGCTCCTCAAGCACCGATTCCAACGCGTAGGCGCTGTGCAGGGCATCCTCGTCGCCCTGGTACAGCACCGACCAGCGGGCCCGGGAGCAGGCGCCAACGTTGGGCCCGAGGCCGCTCAGCGCCGCCGTGGGGAACAGGGTCCAGGTCGGTGCGTGCAGCTGCAGGCAGAGGACCTCGGCGAGCCCGCCGCCGGTCGCCACCAGCACGGCGGGGATCCCGACGCGGGCCTGCCCGTACCGGTCCACCAGCCGGGACAGTTGCGGTCCGGCGGCGGCGACGACCGCGAGCACGGTGGCTCCCAGCGCCCCGGCCAGCGCGTAGGAGTGGTGCGCTCCGGTGATCATGAACACCGCCGCGACCCCGATCATCCCGATCGGAAAGCGCGCCACCAGCCCGGCCAGGACGAAGGCGGCGGCGCCGGGGGCGTCGAAGATGCGGCGGTAGCTGGAGAACACCTGGCTCCTGGCGGGTCGTGGTGAGGCATGGCAGGTCGGGCGGCTGACAGCAGCTCAGCGGACGAGCGGGAGTGCGGCTCCCTGCATACCGGGGTCGGCCGCCGGGCGCACTGCATTAACGACCGGCGTGGAGGCCGCCCGGCCCTTGCCCGCCCTCCGTCGGCCTCCCGTCACCCGTGCTGTTCAGGACGTGCGTGGTCGCGGTGCTCCGCCGGTCGAGCCGCGGACCACGAGCTCCGGTTGGAACACGAACTCGGCGCGGTGCATGGCGTTGCCGTTGATCTCCTCCAGCAGTGCGTCGACCGCGGCCGCGCCCATCGCCTCGACCGGCTGCCGGATCGTCGTCAACGGCGGGTCGGCGAAGGCGATCAGCGGCGAGTCGTCGAAGCCGACCACCGACACGTCCCCCGGGACGGAGAGGCCGCGCTGCCGGACGGCGCGGATCACGCCGAAGGCCATCAGGTCACTGCCGCAGACGATCGCGGTGCAGCCGGAGTCCAGCAGCGCCCCGGTGGCGGCGTGGCCGCCCTCGACGCTGAACAGGGTGTGCTGGATCAGGGACGAGGTCTCCGCCTCGGACTGGCCCAGCAGCTCACGGCAGGCGGCCGCGAACCCCTCCAGCTTGCGCAGCACCGGCACGAACCGGCGCTGGCCCAGGGCCAGTCCGATCCGCTCGTGCCCGAGCTCGACCAGGTGCTGCACCGCCATCCGCATCGCGGCGCGGTCGTCCGGCGAGACGAACGGTGCGGAGATCCCCTCGCTGTAGCCGTTGATCAGCACGAACGGCACCCCGCGGCCGGCCAGCCGGGCGTAGCGCTCCATGTCGGCGGTGGTGTCGGCGTGCAGCCCCGAGACGAAGACGATGCCGGTGACCCCGCGCTCCACCAGCATGTCCACGAGTTCGTCCTCGGTGGAGCCGCCCGGGGTCTGTGTGCACAGCAGCGGGGTGTAGCCGTGCCGGGTCAGCACCTGCTCGATCACCTGGGCCAGCGCCGGGAAGATCGGGTTGTTGAGCTCCGGGGTGATCAGTCCGATCAGTCCGGCGCTGCGCTGCCGCAGCCGCACCGGCCGGTCGTAGCCGAGCACGTCCAGGGCCGCCAGCACCGACTGGCGGGTCGTCGGCGAGACCCCCGGCCTGCCGTTGAACACCCGGGAGACGGTGGCCTCGCTGACGCCCGCCTGGGCCGCGATGTCGGCCAGCCGGGCCGTCGGCACGGCGGCCGCCGAGGTTGGTGACGTCATGTCAGCAGTCCCACCAGACGGTGGTGTCCCCCGGGAGGTCGACCCACTCCCCAGCGCCGGCGGTCCCGAATGCCCCGGCGATCCCGGCGGTCGCAGCCACCGTGACCGGGCCGGAGGCCAGCAGCAGCCGGCCCGGGGCGGGGATCCGCACCGTCTCGGTCGTGGTGTTCACGGTGCAGCCGAACACTCCGTCAGCGGCCGTGCGCCGGAAGGCGAGCACGCCAGCCGGGGCGTCGTCCCAGTCGACCGAGTCGCCGCCACCCAGGGCCGGGTGCTCGCGGCGCACGGCGAGGGCGCCGCGGTAGAGCTCCAGGGTGGAGTTGCGGTCACCGGTCTGCGCCTCGACGCTGAGCTTGGCCCACTCGGCCGGCTGCGGCAGCCAGCTCGGCCCGCCCGCGACCGGCCCGAACCCGTACGGGGCCTCGGTACCGGACCAGGGCAGCGGCACCCGGCAGCCGTCGCGCATGCCCTCCTGCCCCTCGGCCTCGCCGCCCTCGGAGCCGCCGCCCTCGGAGCCGCCGCCCTTCGCCCGGGTGAACGCCGGGTCCTGGCGGACCGCGTCCGGCAGGTCGAGGACCTCGGGCAGGCCCAGTTCCTCACCCTGGTAGACGTAGGCGGAGCCGGGCAGGGCCAGCATCAGCAGGGTCGCGGCGCGGGCGCGGCGCAGGTCCTGCTCCCGGTCGACGCCGCTGCCGAGCCGGGTGAGGTGGCGCACCACGTCGTGGTTGGACAGCACCCAGGTGGCCGGGGCGCCGACCGGGCGCATCGCGTCCAGGGTCAGCCCGACCACCTCGCGCAGCGCCTCGGCGTCCCAGGCGGTGCCCAGGTACTGGAAGTTGAAGGCCTGGTGCAGCTCGTCCGGGCGCAGGTAGCGGGCGGTGCGCAGCACGGTCGGGGTCCACGCCTCGGCGACGGCGATGCGGCGGGTCCGCGGGTCGGTGCCGTACTCGTCGAGGATCCGGCGCCAGTCGCGGTAGATCTCGTGCACGCCGTCCTGGTCGAAGAACGGCAGCACCTCGTTGCCCAGCAGCCGCAGCTGGTCGTGGACGCCCAGGTCGGGCAGCCCGGCGGCCTTCACCAGACCGTGCGCGACGTCGATGCGGAAGCCGTCCACGCCGAGGTCCAGCCACATCCGCAGGATCGACCGGAACTCGTCGGCGACGGCGCGGTTGTCCCAGTCGAAGTCGGGCTGCTCGGGGGCGAACAGGTGCAGGTACCACTCCCCCGGGGTGCCGTCCGGGTTGACCGTGCGGGTCCAGGCGGGGCCGCCGAAGATGGACTCCCAGTCGTTGGGCGGCAGTTCACCCGACTCGCCCTTGCCGGGGCGGAAGTGGAACCGGCCGCGCAGCGGCGATCCCGGACCCTCCCGGAGCGCCTGGCGGAACCAGGGGTGCTCGCTGGAGGCGTGGTTGGGGACGATGTCGACGATGACCCGCAGGCCGAGCCGGTGCGCGTCGGCGACCAGGCGTTCGGCGTCGGCGAGGTCGCCGAACATCGGGTCGACCAGCCGGTAGTCGGAGACGTCGTAGCCGGCGTCGGCCTGCGGGGAGGCGTAGAACGGCGACAGCCAGACCGCGTCGACGCCCAGGTCCCGTAGGTACGGCAGCCGGTCGCGCACCCCTTCGAGGTCGCCCATCCCGTCGCCGTTCGCGTCGGCGAAGCTGCGCGGGTAGACCTGGTAGATCACCGCGTCGCGCCACCAGCCGGTTCTGCTCCCGGAGTCGGACGCGGGAACGGTCGCAACGGCGGAGTGCTGGGTGGTCATGGGATCCTTCGGGTCTCAGGAGACGGGCAGCTGGCGAGTCGGCGGGGGCGGGCGGGTCGGCCCGGGCAGGTCAACCCTTGGTTCCGCCGGCGGTGAGGCCGCTCACCAGGTGCTTCTGAACAAGGTAGAAGACGACTCCGGCCGGTACGGCGATCAGCACGGCGCTCGCGGCCATGTAGTTCCACTGCGAGTTGAACTGGCTGATGTAGGTCTTCAGGCCCACCGCGAGCGTGTACTTGTCGGAGGAGAGCATGAACCCGGAGGCGAAGGCGACCTCGCCCCAGGCGGTCAGGAAGGTGTAGAAGGCGGCCACCGACAGGCCCGGCCGGGACAGCGGGATGATCAGTCGCCAGAAGGTGCCGAACGGGGAGAGCCCGTCGATCCGGCCGGCCTCGTCGATCTCCACCGGCACCGTGTCGAAGTACCCCTTCAGCAGCCAGGCGCAGTACGGGACGGCGACCGAACAGTAGGCCAGGATCAGCCCCTGGTAGGTGTCCAGCAGGTTGAGGGCGGCCATCATCCGGTAGAGCGGGACCAGCAGCACCGCGACCGGGAACATCTGGGTGAGCAGGAAGGTGTACATCAGCGGCCGGTGGCCGGGGAAGCGCATCCGGGAGACCGCGTAGCCGGCGCTGGCCGCGATCAGCACCCCGACCAGCATCGTGCCGAGCGAGACGATCAGCGAGTTCAGCATCCACTGCCCGAACTCGGTGTGCTCGATGACGAAGCTGTAGTTGGACAGCGAGGCGGTGTGCAGGATCCGGCCCGGGTGCAGGTAGTCGTCCTCGCCGGGGCCCAGCGAGATGAACACGATCCAGGCGACCGGCAGGGCCGCGACCAGCGCGGCCAGCGAGACCAGGCTGTGCAGCCCGACCGAGGCGGCCCGGCCGCGCTCGCCGCGCCGCAGCGGCCGGCGGCGGCCGCCGCCGTGACCCTCCGCGCTCGCGGGGGCGGTGCTCTTGGGGATGGCCGTGTCGTCCGTGGTCGCCGAGGTGGTCATGGTGCTGCTCGTGGTGCTCATGCTGGCCGTGCTCGACGTCGACGCGTTCGCGGTCGTCATGGGGTCGGCTCCTGCGGTGTCGCTGCGGTCCGGGAGGGCGTCGGTGCTCACGAGGCGGCCTCGCTCCGTGCCAGCACCCGGCGGTAGATGCCGGTGAAGACCACCAGCAGGGAGAGACAGAGGATGCCGACGGCCGCCGAGTTCGCGAAGTCCTGCGGCATCTGACCGAAGAACAGCTGGTAGGAGTAGGTGACCAGGATCTGCACGCTGTCGCTGGAGCCGGCGCCGAAGAGCAGGTAGATGACGTTGAACTGGTTGAAGGTCCAGATGATGCCGAGCAGGATCACCGTGCCGCTGACCGGGCGCAGCCCGGGCAGGGTGACCTGGGTGAAGCGCTGCCACGGCGAGGCCCCGTCCACCTCGGCGGCCTCGTGCAGCTCGCTGGGGATGGCCTGCAGCCCGCCCAGGAACGACAGCATCATGAACGGCACTCCGCACCAGGTGTTGACCAGGATCGCGGCGACCTTCTGCCACAGCGGGTCGCTGAGCCAGGCCGGGGTGCCCAGGTGCAGCGCGCCGAGCAGGCTGTTGACCGCCCCGCCGTCGCTGAGCAGCAGCCGCCAGGAGAAGACGGTGACGAAGGTGGGCACCGCCCAGGGCAGGATCAGCAGCACCCGGTAGAAGGTGCGGAAGCGCATCTTGCGGTTCATCAGCACGGCCAGGCCGAGCCCGATGCCGACGGTCAGCGCGACGCAGACCACGGTCCAGACGATGGTCCAGACGAAGTGCGGCCAGAACTGGTTGTCGGGACCGGTCAGCAGGTCGACGTAGTTCTGCAGGCCGACCCAGCTGTAGCTGTCGGGGATGTGGTTGACCCCGATGGTGCGGCCCACGTTGAGGCTGTTGGCGTTGGTGAAGGTCAGCAGGAAGCCCTGGACCAGCGGGTAGCCCACCAGTGCGCCGATGACCAGGACCACCGGCAGGCACATCGCCCAGGCGTACCAGTACTGGTCGTACGAGCGGCGCAGCCGAGCCACCAGCCCGGTGCGCGGTTCACGGTCGCGACGCTCCTCGCGGGCTGTGCCCTGGACGGCGACGGTCATCGGTCTGACACCTCTTCGGCTCTGTGGCTCTGACTCTGGGGTTCTGGCTCTGGGGCTTGGGGCTCTGGGGCTCTGGGACGAGGGAGTGCGGGCGGCGCCGCGTCCGGTGGAGCGCCCCAGGCACGAGGCGCTCCACCGGACGGACGGTCACTGGGTGGCGAAGCCCGGGAGCAGCTTCCTGGTGGCGGTGGTCGCGTTGTCCATTCCCGCCTGGGTGCTCTCCTGGCCGGCCAGGATCTTCAGCAGCTCGGTGTTGAAGAGGCCGTAGATGGAGCTGTACTCGGCCAGCGGCGGACGCGGGACGCCGGCGCCGAGGATGGTCTGGAAGCCGGCGATGCCCGGGTTGGCGGTGACGGCCGGGGTGTAGGCGTCGCTGCGGGTGGGCAGGGTGGCGTTCTTGGTCGCGATGGTCTGCTGCGACTGGGCGGAGGTCATGAACGCGATGAACTTCTCCGAGGCGGCCTGGTGCGCGGCGTCCGAGCCGGCGTAGGCGACCAGGTTGTGCCCGCCGATCGGGGCGCCGGACTTGCCGGTGGAGCCGGCCGGGACCGGGGCGATGCCCAGGTTGGTCTTGTCGCTGAAGGCCGTGCCCTTGTAGACGTTGGTGGTCTCCCACGGGCCCTGGACGATCATGGCGACCTGGCCGCTCTCGAAGCGGTCCATCATGCTCGCGTAGGCGTTGGCGGTGGTGTCCAGCTTGCCCACGCCGGGGCTGGCGAGCAGGTCCTTGATGGTGTTGATGCCCTTGACCGCGGCCGGCGAGCTGAGCGTGATCTTCTGCGCGGTGGCGTCGACCATGTCGGTGCCCTCGCCGTAGAGGAACGGCATCGCGTAGTAGGAGGCGGCGTTGAAGTCGAAGCCGTCGACGCCGTCCTTCTGCTTGACCAGGGCGGAGTCGGCCTTCAGCTGGTCCCAGCTGGTGGGCGCGGTGGTGATGCCGGCCTTGGCGAACAGCGCCTTGTTGTACATCAGGCCCAGGGTGTCGGTGACCAGCGGGACCCCGTACAGGTGGCCGCTGTAGCTGGCCTGGGTGATCAGCTGCTTCTCGAAGGCGCTGGTGTCCGCGGCGGCGGGGGTGCCGTCCAGCGGGACCAGGTAGCCTGCCTTGGCGAAGCCGGGGGTCCAGCCGACGTCGGAGCGCAGCACGTCGGGGGCGCCCTTGCTGCCGGCCGCGGTCTGGAACTTGGTCTGCGCGTCGGCGAACGGGACGTTGACGTACTTGACCGTGATGTCCGGGTTGGCCTTCTCGAAGTCCGCGACCAGGGCCTGGTACGTGGGCGCCTCGTTGGTGGCGTCCGAGGTGTCCCACCAGGTGATGGTGACCGGGCCGGCCGCCTTGGCGGACGAGCCACCGCTGCCACCACTCCCGCAAGCGCTTGCAGAAACCGCTATCGCTGCTGCCAGTACAGCCGCCGCAATGCCACGACGCATTGTGAACTCCTTGGGGAAGGGTGGGTGCCCTAGTGGGGTGGGGGTGGGAGGAACGTAACAGCGGTATGACCGGCATGGAAAGTCCTTGCAGCAACTTTCTGCAAGGCGGACTGATCGTTACATCCACGTGTCCCGGGCGTTGCCGTCCCTCGACGAGCCCGTAGAGCCCGGCAACGCACCGGGACGCTGCCGCCGACCCGGCGTTCCTTGACAGCGGCGGGGTGCGCGCAATGGGATGGGTGCTGGTGCCCCACCGGGCATCAGCCCTGGCCAGAGTCGCTCAGGAGGCGAAAAGGTGGCGTACTACCGCAGCGCGGGATCGGTCCCCCCGAAGAGGCACACCCAGCACCGGGATGCCGAGGGGGCCCTCTACTTCGAGGAGCTGATGGGAGAGGAGGGATTCTTCTCCGACTCCTCGCTGCTCTACCACCGGCACCTGCCGTCCGCGCTGGTCGACAGCCGGATCTGGGCACTGCCCGAGGACAAGACCGAGCCCAACCATCCACTGAAGCCGTACCACTTCCGACTGCACGACCTGTTCCCCGGCGAGAGCTGGCGGCAGTGCGACCCGGTGCGGGACCGCCGGGTGGTGCTCGGCAACGCCGACGTCCGCATCGCCTACGTGGCCGCCGGACTGCCGTCCCCCCTCTACCGCAACGGGATAGGGGACGAGTGCGTCTACGTCGAGTCCGGCAGTGGCGTGATGGAGAGCGTCTTCGGCAGCCTGGAGGTCGGTGAGGGCGACTACGTGATCGTCCCCCGGGCCACCACGCACCGCTGGCTGCCCACCGGCGACGTCCCGTTGCGGCTCTACGCCATCGAGGCCAACAGCCACATCACCCCCGCCCGGCGCTACCTGTCGAAGTACGGGCAGCTGCTGGAGCACGCGCCGTTCTGCGAGCGCGACCTGCGCGGCCCGGACGGCCCGCTGGTCTCGGACGAGCCCGGCGAGGCCGAGATCTACGTGAAGCACCGGGTCGGCGGCGGGATCGGCGGGACGATCTTCACCACCCCCGAGCACCCCTTCGACGTGGTCGGCTGGGACGGCTGCCTCTACCCCTACGCCTTCAACATCAGCGACTACGAGCCGATCACCGGCCGGATCCACCAGCCGCCGCCGGCGCACCAGGTGTTCGAGGGCAACAACTTCGTCATCTGCAACTTCGTGCCCCGCAAGGTGGACTACCACCCCCTCTCCATCCCGGTGCCGTACTACCACTCCAACGTGGACAGCGACGAGGTGATGTTCTACTGCGGCGGCGACTACGAGGCACGCAAGGGCTCCGGCATCGGCCAGGGCTCCGTCTCGCTGCACCCCGGCGGCCACACCCACGGCCCGCAGCCGGGCGCGTACGAGCGCAGCATCGGCGCGGAGTCCTTCGACGAGCTGGCGGTCATGGTCGACACCTTCCGCCCGCTGGACCTCGCCGAGGGCGCCCGCGCCACCGACGACCACCGCTACGCCTGGAGCTGGAACCGCCCGCAGTAGGCCGCTCCGGCCCACGTCACCCGGCCCGCGTCACCCGGCCCGCAGCCACCCCTGGTCCGACAGCCGGGGGTGGTGACCGCCGCAGGAGGTGACCGGGGCCGGCTAGCTGCCGCTGCCGAGGATGGGGGTGAGCCAGTCCTCCAGGACGGCCTTGCGCAGGTCGCCGTCCAGCACCCGGTCGTAGTACAGCACCGTGGCCAGCGCCAGCCGGCGGCTGACCCGGTCGTCCAGGATCCGCAGCGAGTACCGCGGGTGGCGCACCCCGACCAGCCGGGCCAGCTCGAAGCCCTCGCAGCCCGGCCCCTGGAACCGGATCCGGTACTGCAGCAGCGAGTCCATCGAGCGCTTCATCGGCGCCAGCGCCAGCACCGGGCCGTAGCGCAGCTTGGTCATCCCGGTGGGTTCGCCGGTCAGCGCCGGCAGCCCCTCCTGCTCGAAGGTCCACACCTCGCGGCTCGCCACCAGCGTGCTGCGATGGTCGACCGTGCCCAGCCTGACCTTGTCCGGGCCGGTGGCGGTGCGCGGGGTGACCCAGCCCTCGTGCACGTCCAGGCCGGGCCCGGTGCAGATGCTCAGGGCGTGCTTGGAGGTGAAGACGAAGTCCTTGTGCAGCCGCGCGACCGGCGCCGGCCCGCCGTCGGTGAACACCTCGAAGGTGGTGCTCTTCAACCCGTGCCGACCGACGATGGTGAGCTCGCGCAGCGTCTCGATCACTGGCCGCCCTGCCCCACGACCCGGGCCCGCCGGGTGACCGACTGGCGCAGCCGGCCGATCAGGTCGGTGACGTCGTCGACCTGCGCGCCCGCCTTCAGGCGGGCGTAGATGGCGCCGGCGATCTCCCGCTGCTCCGGGCTCTCGGTCGCCGACTGCCACAGCGCGGCCACACTGCCGGGCTGCGCGGCGGACGGAGCGGGCGGCGCGGCGGACGCGGCGGCGCGCTCCTGGCGTGCGGAGAGCGAGCGGCCGCCTATCCCGCTGCCGGAGAAAGGTGAGGTCATGTCAGAGGTCCAATCGCTCAGGCGGCGGGGAGCATGCCGACGCGGACGGCGCCGAGGGTCGGGTCCCAGCCGCTCTTCTCGAAGCTGAAGCCACGCTGCTCCACGTCGTTGATCAGGCTACCGATCGTCGGCATCGGCGACTCGAAGTCCTTGACCAGCGCGTGGATCGCGTTCTCGATCGTGGAGACGGCCTTCTGGATCAGCTCGAAGGTCTTCTCGATACCGTTGATGATCGAGATCGCGGTGGAGATGGTCCGGTAGAGCTCGTACAGCTTCTCCGCCGTGAAGATGCCGGCCACCACGTCGGCGACCGGGTCCTCGGGTCCGCCGCCGATGGCCTCGATGGCGGCGTCGCCGCCGAGACACTCCTCGCCCTCCTTGGCCATCTTGGGCAGCACCTCGATCATCAGCTTGTTGATCTCCCGGAGCGCCGCCTGCACCAGCAGGACCACGGCGTCGTAGCCGTCCTTGTAGATCTTCGCGACGACCTTGGCGCAGTCGCCGAGTCCGCCGATGCCCATGGTCCAGCTGAACATGTAGGAGTCGAAGGCGGTGGCCGCCTGGCCGGTCCACTCCGAGCCGAGCGCCCAGGAGCCCTTCCGCAGCGTGCCGGTGACCGTGTAGAGGCCGTCGCCGAGCTGGTCGTAGGCGTCGTGCAGGTAGAGCAGCTGCCCGTAGTCGCCGGCCAGCGGCTCCAGCAGCAGCGCCACCAGGCTCTGGCCGGTGAAGTACTTGAAGACCTTCTCGGCGACGGCCACCGGCCCGCTCTTGAAGCCCTCACGCATCGTCAGCATCTGGTGCGAGATGTTCTTCGCGGTGTCGTCGGCACCGCTGGTCGGCTCGGTGGGCTTGACGTCCTCGTCGGTGTAGTTGCCGACGGCGGAAGCGCCCGGGATCGCGCCGAGGTCGGGGAAGCCCGCGAGCGGCGCCGGGTAGAGCTTGCTCAGGCCGGCGGCTATGCCCTGGTCGGTACCGGTGTACCCGGAACTGGTCTGGTCCACCTTGGAGGAGACCAAGTGCATCCCGCGCACGCACTGGGCGGTCTTCTCCGAGAAGTACCCGGAGAACTCCGGGACGACGCCGCGCAGCAGCGCGAGCAGACCGTCCAGGCCGGTGGTCTCGGAGCACTCGTGACCGCACCACTTGCCCAGGTCCCCCAGGTGGCCGCCCTGAGCGGTGACCAGACCCGAGTAGCTGTGGAAGTCACCCTGCGGCGGCGTCCTGAAGCCCGTCATCGTCACATACCCCCATCGACACGAATGCCGCCGACGATAACAAACACTCGCACGCCCGTTCGCGTGGGGTATCAGGCGACAGATGATCACAATATATGGATCATTTCGCGCAAAACAGCGACAGAACGAGACGGGGCGCCCCCCCACCAGGGCTAGCGGGGCGCGGGCCCGGTGGAGCCGCGGACCACCAGCTCCGGTTCGAACAGCAGCTCGTCATGGGTGACCTGGGCGCCCGCGATCTCACTGGCCAGCAGGTCCACGGCGGCCCGGCCCATCGCCTCGATCGGCTGCCGGATGGTGGTCAGCGGCGGATCGGTGCAGGTCATGAAGGAGGAGTCGTCATAGCCGACCACCGACACGTCCTCGGGAACCCGCAGCCCGCGGCGGCGCACCGCGCGGACCGCGCCCAGCGCGATCGGGTCGCTGGCGCAGATCAGCCCGGTGACCCCGCGCTGCAGCAGCCGGGTGGTCGCGGCCTGGCCGCCCTCCAGCGAGTAGAGGGCGTGCTCGACCTGACTGTCGGGCAGCTCGATCCCGGCCCGCTCGGCCGCCACCCGGGCCGCTGCCAGCTTGCGCCGGGACGGGATGTGGTCGGCCTGGCCCAGCACCAGGCCGATCCTGCGGTGGCCCAGCGAGACCAGGTGGCCCATGGCCTGCTCCACCGCGACCCCGTCGTCGCAGGACACCTGCGGGAAGCCGAGGTCCTCGATCGCCGCGTTCAGCAGCACCGTCGGCAGCCCGCGCTGGGCCAGCCGCTCGTAGTGCTCGTGCGGGGAGTCGGCCTGCGCGTAGAGGCCGCCGAAGAACACCACACCGGAGACGTGCTGCTGCAGCAGCAGTTCCACGTAGTCCGCCTCGGAGACCCCACCGGCGGTCTGGGTGCAGAGCACCGGGGTGAACCCCTGCTGGGCCAGCGCACCGCCGACCACCTCGGCGAACGCGGGGAAGATCGGGTTCTGCAGCTCCGGCAGCACCAGCCCGACCAGGCGCGAGCGCTCGCCGCGCAGCTGGGTCGGCCGCTCGTACCCGAGCACGTCGAGGGCGGTGAGCACCGCGGTCCGGGTGTTCTCGGAGACCCCGGGCTTGTCGTTGAGGACACGACTGACCGTGGCCTCGCTCACCCCGACCTTTCGCGCCACCTCAGCAAGTCGTCGCGTCATGCCCGCAAGTGTATGGCACAGCACGCAAACGGCTTGCTCTCTTTTGCAGGCCGCTGGAAGTGGCGCGCGCTCCCCCGGGAGGCGGCGCGCTCCGTCACCCGAATGCCCGTACTTCAGCTCTGGTATCTCATGTGTGAGATAGAGTCACAGCCGTGACAGATGATTACCTCATCCGCATCGGCAAGCTCATCCGTGACGCCCGCCAGCATCGTGGCTGGACACAGGCGCAACTCGCGGAGGCTCTGGACACCAGCCAGAGCGCGGTGAACCGGATCGAGCGCGGCAACCAGAACATCAGCCTTGAGATGATCGCCCGCATCGGCGCCGCGCTGGACAGCGAGATCGTCTCGCTGGGCTACGCCGGTCCGATGCATCTGCGCGTCATCGGCGGCCGGCGGCTCTCCGGCAGCATCGACGTCAAGACCAGCAAGAACGCCTGCGTCGCGCTGCTCTGCGCCTCGCTGCTGACGACCGGTCGGACCACGCTGCGCCGGGTGGCCAGGATCGAGGAGGTCTACCGGATCCTGGAGGTGCTGGGCAGCATCGGGGTCAGGTCGCGCTGGATCAACGACGGCGCGGACCTGGAGCTGACCCCGCCGGCCGAGCTCGACCTGGCCGCCATGGACACCGACGCGGCCCGGCGGACCCGCAGCGTGATCATGTTCCTCGGCCCGCTGATGCACCGTCACGACCGCTTCAAGCTGCCCTACGCCGGCGGCTGCGACCTGGGCACCCGTACGGTGCAGCCGCACCTCAACGCACTGCGCCGGTTCGGCCTGGAGATCACCGCGACCACCGGCATCTACCACGCCGAGGTGGACCGGACGGTGCACCCGGAACGGCCCATCGTGCTGACCGAGCGCGGCGACACCGTCACCGAGAACGCGCTGCTCGCGGCGGCCCGGTACGACGGCGTGACGGTGATCCGCAACGCCAGCTCCAACTACATGGTGCAGGACCTCTGCTTCTTCCTGGAGCAGCTGGGCGTGCGGGTGGAGGGCATCGGCAGCACCACGCTGACCGTGCACGGGCTGCCCCGGATCGACTGCGACGTCGACTACTCCCCCTCCGAGGACCCGGTCGAGGCGATGAGCCTGCTGGCCGCGGCGGTGGTCACCGAGTCCGAGCTGACGATCCGCCGGGTGCCGGTCGAGTTCCTGGAGATCGAGCTGGCGGTGCTGGAGGAGATGGGCCTGGACCACGAGCGCGGCGAGGAGTACCACGCCGACAACGGCCGCACCCGGCTGGTGGACCTGCTGGTGCGGCCGTCCAAGCTGCGCTCGCCGATCGACAAGATCCACCCGATGCCGTTCCCCGGCCTCAACATCGACAACGTCCCCTTCTTCGCGGCCATCGCCGCGTTCGCGCACGGCTCCACGCTGATCCACGACTGGGTCTACGACAACCGGGCGATCTACCTGACCGAGCTGAACCGGCTCGGCGCGGACGTCCAGCTGATGGACCCGCACCGGGTCCGGGTCCAGGGGCCGACCCGCTGGCGGGCGGCCGAGATGATGTGTCCGCCGGCGCTGCGGCCCGCCGTGGTCGTGCTGCTGGCGATGCTGGCGGCCACCGGCACGTCGGTGCTGCGCAACGTCTATGTGATCAACCGCGGTTACGAGGACCTCGCCGAGCGCCTCAACACCATCGGCGCCCACATCGAGACCTTCCGCGACATCTGACCGCGACATCTGACCGCGGCACACCTGAGCCGGGCCGGGCTGAGGGTCCGTGGTCATCCCGTGTACACGGAGGTCTTACCGAGGTCGGTTAGCGTGTCGGGCATGACCGCCACGCGGCTCCGGCTCCCGAGCCCCCGCACCGGAACCCGTTCGGCCTCCCCGCTCGACGGCGAGGCCGACGACCGCCCGCCGTCCCTGCTGCACCGGGGGCTGGCGCTGCTGGCGTTGCTCTCCCTCTTCCAGGGAACGGCCGCCGCACTGCGGGCACAGGCGCTGGGCAGCCGCGTCCTGTTACTGCTGCTGATCCTGCTCTACGGGGTGATGCTGCTGCTCGCCGTGTTGACGTTCACGGTGCGGCGGCAGCGCTCGCTGCGCCGGGTCGACCTGGCCGTGCTCGCCGTGGCGGTACTGCGCTTCGCCGAGTTCTTCGCCGCGAGCGCGGGCCGCCACACCGCCGTCTACCAGGACGACGAAGGGGCGCTGGTCACCCTGGCCGCGCACGCCCTGGCCGGCGGCGGCCACGTCTACGGGGTGCACTGGCCGGACTTCGCGCGGCAGTTCCAGATCAGCACCACCCCGTTGATGAACGGTGGTTACGCGGACAGCTACGGCTACCCGCCGCTCAGCGTGCTGCTGAGCGCGCCTCTGGTGCGCGTGCTGCCGGCCTGGGTACCGGTCGCCGGGCTGTTCAGCAGCGGAGCGGTGGTGCTGGCCGCGGTGCTGATGTTCCGGCTGCTCCCGGTCCGGCTCCGGCCCGCCGCGACGGTGCTCTGCTTCGGCTTCAACTACCTGCTCTTCTACGCCCGCAACGGCTATCCGGTGCTGCTGGCGCTGCCGCTGCTGATCATCGCCGTGAACCAGTGGACCAGGACCGGAACGCGAGGACGGCTGGGCCGGCCCGGGGTGGTCAGCGCCGTCTGCCTCGGCCTCGCCGCCTCAGCGCACCAGCTCACCTGGTTCCTGGTCCCGTTCCTGCTGGCCGGGATGCTGCTGGCGCGGCGCGGCGAGCTGGACCGGCCGGCTGCGCTGCGGGTCACCGCCCGCTACGCGGCTCTCGCCCTGGGCGCCTTCCTGCTGGTCAACCTGCCGTTCGCGGTACGGGACGGCGCAGCCTGGGCCGGCGGCGTGTTCAGCGTGCTCACCCAGCACGCCACCCCGCAGGGGCTCGGCCCGGTCGACATCAGCTACTACCTGACCTCCGGCAGCGGTGACCTGGGCATGTACTCGACCGCCGCCCTGGCGCTGCTGGTCGGCACCTTCGTCGCCTTCCTGCTGTTCCCGCGCCGGCTGGCCCCGGCGCTGGCGGTGCTGCCCTGGCCCGCGTTCTACCTCTCCACCCGCTCCACCGAGACCTACTTCGTGCTGCTCGCCCCGGTGTGGCTGGTCGCCTACGCGACCTGCCGCAGCACCGACTTCGACCGCCTGTGGCAGTGGCGGCCCCGGCCGCTGCGGGACCGCCGGGTGCGGCTGGCGCTGCCCGCGCTGCTGGCACTGCCGGCCCTGGCCTGCCTGCTGGCGGCGGTGTGCTCACCGGTGCCACTGGAGCTGAGGGTCACCGCACTGACCGAGGGCGCTCCCAGGGACGGGGTGCCGACGGTGGCCGGCATCCGGGTGGACCTGCGCAATGTGTCCGGTCATCCGCTCACGCCCACCTTCGCGGTGAGCAACGACTCCTGGCTCGACACCGGCTGGACGGTGCAGGCGGGCCCGCGCATGCTGGCCCCCGGCCAGAGCGGCAGCTACCGGCTGCAGCACCGCAGGGTCCCGATGGAGGCCAGCACGAAGGGGCACACCTATCTGCGGGTGCTGTCCGACGATCCGCAGACCCTGACCAGCGCCGCGCTCCCGATCGGTTAGCAGGCCCGTCAGTTCAACGGAGCCCCTCGGCCGGTCGGCAGCCGTAGGTCAGCGCGAGCGTGACGACCTCGGCCAGGACCTCCTTGACGGAGTCCCGGGAGCGGGCGTCGCACTGCAGCAACGGGATGTCCGGATCCAGGTCGAGGGCGGCCCGCACCTGGTCCAGCGGGTAGGGGCGGGCGCCCTCGAAGCAGTTGACCGCGACCACGAAGGGGATGCGGCGCCGTTCGAAGTAGTCGACCGAGGGGAAGCAGTCCTGCAGCCGCCGGGTGTCGGCCAGGACCACCGCCCCGAGCGCGCCGATCGCCAACTCGTCCCAGACGAACCAGAACCGGTCCTGCCCGGGGGTGCCGAACAGGTAGACGGCGAGACCCTCGCGGATGTCGATCCGGCCGAAGTCCATGACCACGGTGGTGGTTCGCTTGCCCTCGACCCCCGCGGTGGAGTCCTGCGGCCGGCCGGCCTCGCTCAGCCGCTCCTCGGTCCGCAGCGGCCTGATCTCGCTGACGGCACCGACCAGGGTGGTCTTTCCGACGCCGAAGCCGCCTGCCACCAGGATCTTGAGAGCGACGGGGGCGACGGCAGCGACGGGGGCGACAGGGACCTCGGCTGTCGAATGCGCGTAGGAATCCACGCGCGCGATCCTAGACCCGTACGTTCCGGACCGGTCGGCCCGACGCCGCCCCCGACCTGCCGCCCCCGACCTGCCGTCCGGTTCAGCCGCCGGACAGTTGAGCGAACCGGGCGAGGCTCTGGGTGTAGGCGACCGGGGTCACATGGATGGGCCCGGTGTAGGGGTGGGTCATGTGCAGCACCATGTAGATGCCGAAGCCGACGATCGCCCCGACCAGGCCGAGCGCGACGGACTCACGCAGGTGGAAGGTGAGTCCGGCGATCGGCGCGTACAGCAGCACCAGCAGCCCGGTGCCGATCAGCGCCGGGTACAACGGGGCCGGCAGGGTGGCCGAGGTGTCCGCGAGCCTGATCTGCCGGGCCGTGTAGACGGACGCCAGGTCGGTCAGCTCCTGGGCCCGGGCGGGGGTGTTCGGCAGCGCCTCGACATGCGCCCGCACCGCGTCGAGGTCGTTCCAGGTGATCGGGCTCGCGGTGCTGCGGGCCATGCTGGCCCACTCGGTGCCGATCACCGAAGTGACGTATCTGCGCAGCAGCGGACGGGTGGTCTGGTCGGCGTCGGTGTACGCGGCGTTGAGGGCGCGCGCCTCGTCCCAGGTGTGGCCGCGCGCGGTGTTGAGGTTGGACCAGGAGCCGGCGATCAGGAACGCGGCGACCAGGATGAACGAGGACAGCGAGGCGGAGCCGAGGAACCCCAGCGCACCTCCGGAGAACGACCCCTCCTTGGAGCGGGTGGTACGGCCGAAGGCGGCCAGGATGCTGACGGCGACGGCGCCACCGAGCAGCGCGCAGAGAACGAAACCCAGGATCAACGGTGTCTCCCGACGGCGTGACTGAGGAAGCTCGCGCCTGCGGAGATCAGCGCGGGCAGGGTGATGGCGACGAAGACGAACGCGGCCTCGGGCGAGGCGGGTGCCGGCGCGGGCGCGCTCTCCTGGATCACCGGCGGCTGGTACGGCGCGGCGGTGACCGGGTGCAGTTGGGCCGGCGCGGGCCGGCTGGGCAGCACCGCGAGCGGGTGCGGACGCGTGACCGCCGGCGCGGGCGGCAGCACGGTCCGGTGCGGCGGCGGCGCGGGTGGTGGCGCGGGTGGTGGCGGGGGCTTCGGCCCGGTGCAGTGCGGGTGCGGGAACGGCGGTGGGGACGGCTGCACCGGTCGGGGCTGCAGAGGCGGACCACCCCCGGGCCCGCCCGGCCCCGGCGGCCCGGGCGGCACCGGTAGCGGCGGGGGCGGCACCGGTGGGGGTGGTGCGGCGCAGGGCCAGTGATGATGCGACAGGCTGCTGATGTGCTGCATGAGCAGCAACTTTCCAGGCCAGGGCCCGATGCATCGTCAGGCGGCCGGAACTCACCCGACCGGGGAAAAGATCATCGAACACCCGGCCGTTCCCTCGCCGAGCTTGCGAGGGTTCACGCAGTGTTCGCCAGGACGGTGGCCCGGCGCGGGGCGGGGTCCCGCTGACGCGTACATGATGCTTACTCGCACCGTGGTGTCCCCAGTGGTTTCCGTACGTCCTACGGCATCTGACCGCACGAAGGGATCCGGACCATGCTCGCTGCGAGAGCCCGCACGCTGACCACGGCCGCTCTGGCCGCCGGTGGCCTGTTACTGGCGTCACCCGCCGGAAGCGCCACCGCACTGCCCGGCGCCGCCACCCCGTCCCACACCGCCGCCACCTCCGGCGCGGCCCACTACGACCACGTCTTCGTCGTGGTCGAGGAGAACCACGGCTACGCCGACCTGATCGGCAACCCGGCCGCGCCGAACCTCAACGCACTGGCGGCCGAGTACGGTTCGGCCACCCAGTACTACGCCGTGTCCCACCCCAGCGAGCCCAACTACGTGGCCATGCTGGGCGGCAGCACCTTCGGTGTCGCCGACGACAACGCGTACTACCTGAACCAGGTGAACGCGCCCAGCCTGATCAGCCAGCTGGACGGTGCCCAGGTCGACTGGAAGGCCTACCTCCAGGGCCTGCCGCACCCCGGCTACCAGGGCATCTGCTATCCGGCCAACTGCAACGGCGCGCCCGACAAGGACCCGCTGTACGCGTCCAAGCACAACGGCGTCAGCAACTTCACCACCTCCTGGAACGCCGCCGACCGGGCCCGGCAGGTGCCGGTCGACCAGCTGGGCGCCGACCTGCGCAGCGGGCGGGTGCCGGCCTTCGGCTACGTCGTCCCCAGCGAGTGCGACGACCAGCACGGCGACCCTCCGTACTGCGTCGACTCCGGCAACCCCGGCGGCTCCGACCCGCAGGACCAGCGTCTGGTGGCCCAGGGCGACGCGTACCTCGGCGGCCTGGTCGCCGAGATCACCGGGGTCGGATTCTGGGCCCAGGGCAACAACGCCATCGACATCGTCTACGACGAGGGTGACGACAACACCGGCGGCGGCGGGCAGACCGCCGACGTCGTGGTCACCAGCCACGGCCCGCGCGGGCTGCAGGACCCGACCCCTTACAGCCACTACTCGCTGCTGCGGACGCTGCAGGACAACTTCGGCGTGGACTGCCTGCAGCACTCCTGCGACCCGGCGACCCGTCCGATGTCCGCGCTGCTGGCGGTGAGCGGCGCGGCCGCACAGCCGTTCCACGCCCTGCCGGTGCCCGGCTACCCGACGCCGACCCCGGTGCCGGCCGAACCGCTGTCCCGCAGCACCGACAGCGGCAGTTCGGACGGCTGGACGGTGCAGAGCACCCCGGTCCTGGGCAGCGCGGACAACTCCTTCGGCGCGGTGGCGGCGGTCTCCCCATCCGACGTCTGGGCGGTGGGGAACTACCTGCCGGACACCTCCGCCAGCAACACCGACGCCACCCTGAACCTCGCCGCCCACTTCGACGGCACCCAGTGGACCAGCACCCCGATCGGTGACGGCGGGCCCAACTTCGACACCCTCCTCGGCGTGGCCGCGGTACCCGGCCGGGCCTGGGCGGTGGGCGTGGCGATGGACGCCGGCTACCGGGCGCACAGCCAGGTCGAGGCGTGGAACGGCTCCGCCTGGCACCCGCAGCGGCTGCCCGGCCTCGGCTCGCAGCGCGACCTGCTCAACGCGGCCACCGCGGTGTCCGCCCAGGACGTCTGGGCGGTCGGCGACCAGCAGGGCCAGGACGGGGTGTTCCGCACCCTGGTCGAGCACTACGACGGCCGCGCCTGGTGCGTGGTGCCCAGCCCGAACCCGGGCAGCTCGGGCGACCACCTCTGGGGCGTCGCGGCGGACGGCGCCGACGACGTGTGGGCGGTGGGCCAGCGCAACGGTCCGACCGGGGACCAGCCGCTGGTGGAGCACTTCGACGGCCGGGCCTGGTCCGTCGTCGACGTACCGTCAGGCGGCACCGAGGGCGCGCTGCTGCAGGGCGTCGCCGTCTCCGGCGGCCAGGTCTGGGCCGTCGGCCAGTCGGACGACGCGGCCCATCAGGCGCGTCCGCTGGTCGAGCACCTCGGCGGCGGACAGTGGACCGGCACCCTCCCGGCCGGGCTCGGCTCCGGCTTCAGCGACGTGACCGGCGTCGCGGTCGCGAACGGGACACCCTGGCTGGTCGGGAGTTACTTCGACGCCCCGAGCGGCAACCAGAAGCCGATCCTGGCCCACCTCGGCGACGGCGGCTGGCAGCAGTCGGCCGGGCCCGACCCGGGGGTCGGCGACACCGTCTTCGGCGGCATCGGCGGCAGCGCCGGCGCGCTGTGGGCGGTCGGCATCGACAACTCCGCCAACGGACGCGTACCGCTGGCGGAGTTCCACCCCGCCGGCTGACGCGGGCGCCCACCCCTCCCTCCGTACCGACCAGAGCACTCCCCCGCGTCGGTCGCGGCCGCCACTCCCACGGCGGCTGCGACCGGCGCACCGTGTTGTGGCGGCGTGTGGGGTTGGTCCGGGCATGAATCGGGTGGCGAAAGCAGCACTCCGGGCATGAATGCGTCCCGGCGAACCCAGCAGACCCTCGTTCACCAGTAGCCCCACCGCGGGGAACCGGGCAAAAAGCGGGCTTCATTCTGCCCGCTTCGGACCGCCACCGGGCACTGTGGCAGCGGTATAAATCTGTCACGGGCAGATTCGGGCTTCCGATGTCCGAACGGGCACGGTCGAACGGGCAAGTCGAACGGGCACAGTCGAACGAACACCGAGGGACAGGCGGGGGCATGCGCGCGGAGGAACGGCAGCACCGGATCCTGGCTCAGGCCCGGCACCAGGGGCGGGTCGAGGTCGCCGTCGCGGCGGCCGACTACGGTGTCGCGCTGGAGACCATCCGGCGCGACCTGAGCGAACTGGAGCGCAGGGGCCTGGTCCGCCGCACCCATGGCGGCGCCTACCCCGTGGAGAGCGCGGGCTTCGAGACCGACCTGGCCCAGCGCGTCACCCTGAACGTCGAGAACAAGCGCCGGATAGCGGCCGAGGCGGTCACCCTGGTCGGCGACGCGGAGACGGTCTTCGTGGACGAGGGCTACACCCCGCAGATACTGGCCGCCCTGCTGCCGACCGACCGGCCGCTGACCGTGGTGACGGCCTCGCTGTCCACCGCCGCGGCGGTCGCCGACTCCGCCAACCTCACCGTGCTGCTGCTCGGTGGCCGGGTCCGGGCCAGGACCCTGGCCACGGTCGGTTCCTGGGCCTGCGCCATGCTCTCGGGCTTCGTCATCGACCTGGCGTTCCTCGGCACCAACGGGATCTCCCGGGAACTCGGCCTGACCACCCCCGACCCCGTGGTGGCCGACGTCAAGGCCAAGGCCGTCGAGGTGTCCCGGCGACGGGTCTTCCTGGGCGACCACAGCAAGTTCGGCGCCAGCAGCTTCTGCCGCTTCGCGCAGGTCGGCGACTTCGAAGCGATCGTCACCGACACCGGACTGTCCAGCGCGGAGGCGCACCGCTACTCCCTGATGGGGCCGCACGTCATCAGGGTCTGACCCGCGGCGGGCCGCACACCCCCCGCGGCCCGCCGCGACACTGCATGTCATGCGCACAACCACCCACCTGACCGGACTCCGGAAAGCAGGACCCACCATGACGACCAGACACACCCTGATGCGCCGCACCGCTCCCCTCGGGGCTCTGCTCCTGTGCGGCGGTCTGCTCACCGCCTGCGGCGGCGCCGGCGGCGCGGGCGGCATCGGCGGGGCCGCGTCGCACTCCATCAACGTGCTGATGGTGAACAACCCGCAGATGGCAGACCTGCAGAAGCTGACCGCGGCCAACTTCACCAAGCAGACCGGGATCACCGTCAACTTCACCGTGCTGCCGGAGAACGACGTCCGCGACAAGATCACCCAGGACTTCTCCAGCCAGGCCGGCCAGTACGACGTGGCCACCATCAGCAACTACGAGACGCCCATCTTCGCCAAGAACGGCTGGCTGGCCCCGCTGTCCTCGTACGCGAAGAGCGACACCGGCTTCGACCAGGCCGACATCCTGCCGGCGATCCAGCAGTCGCTGACCTCCGGCGGCCAGATCTACGCCGAGCCCTTCTACGGCGAGTCCTCGTTCCTGATGTACCGCAAGGACGTCTTCGCGGCCAAGCACCTCACCATGCCGGCCAAGCCGACCTGGGACCAGGTCGCCGCGCTGGCCGCCCAGGCCGACGGCGCCCAGCCGGGGATGAAGGGCATCTGCCTGCGCGGGCAGCCGGGCTGGGGCGAGGTGATCGCGCCGCTGACCACGGTGGTGAACACCATGGGCGGCACCTGGTTCGACCAGGGCTGGAAGGCCCAGCTGGACAGCCCCGCGTTCGAGAAGGCGACCAGCTTCTACGTCAACCTGGTCCGGGCGCACGGCGAGGCCGGGGCCCCGCAGGCCGGGTTCACCGAGTGCCTCAACGACATGGAGCAGAGCAAGGTCGCCATGTGGTACGACGCCACCTCCGCCGCCGGACTGCTGGACGGCTCGGGCTCCCCGGTCGCCGGGAAGATGGGCTACGTGCCCGCCCCGGTGGACCAGACCCAGAGTTCCGGCTGGCTCTACACCTGGGCCTGGGGCCTGCAGAAGGCCAGCAAGCACCAGGACGACGCCTGGAAGTTCATCTCCTGGGCCTCCAGCAAGCAGTACGAGAACCTGGTCGGCACCACCCTGGGCTGGTCCCGGGTCCCGGCCGGCAAGCGCACCTCGACCTACTCCGACCCCGGCTACACGGCCGCCGCCTCCGCCTTCGCCGGGCCCACGCTGACCGCGCTGACCTCGGCCGACCCGCAGAACCCGGGCGTTCAGCCGCGGCCCGCCCCCGGTATCCAGTTCGTCGGCATACCGGAGTTCGAGGACCTGGGCACCCAGGTCTCCCAGCAGATCAGCTCCGCCATCGCCGGACAGATCAGTGTCGCCCAGGCGCTGACGAACAGCCAGGCACTGGCCGCCAAGGTCGCCGCCCAGCACGCCGGACAGTGATCCGATGACCGCACCCTCGCTCACCCGACGCGTCGGGATGCCGCGCACCGCGCGGCATCCCGGCCCGGCCGCGACGAACCGGCCGCGCGGCGCCTGGGCCCGCCGGGCGCCATTGCTGCCGGCCCTGATCTTCATGATCGTGGTCACCCAACTGCCGTTCGTCGGCACCGTGGTGATCTCGTTCATGCGCTGGAACGCGCTGGACCCCGCCAACCGGGGCTTCGGCGGCCTGTCCAACTACACGACCGCGCTCACCGATCCGGCGCTGCGCTCGGCGATCGTCACCACCGTGGTGCTGACCGCCTCGGTGGTCCTGGTCAGCCTGCTGCTCGGGCTGGGCCTGGCGCTGCTGCTGGACCGGAAGTTCCTCGGCCGCGGCATCGTCCGGACCCTGCTGATCACCCCGTTCCTGGTGGTGCCGGTGGCCTCCGCGCTGCTCTGGAAGCACGCGATCTACAACGCCACCTACGGACTGCTCAACGGAACCCTCACCTGGGTCTGGAGCCTGTTCGGCAGCAGCCACGCGCCCCAGCCCGACTGGCTCTCATCCATCCCGCTGATCTCCGTCGAGGCGTCCCTGGTGTGGCAGTGGACCCCGTTCATGATGCTGATCCTGCTGGCCGGACTGCAGAGCCGGCCGATGGACGTGGTCGAGGCGGCCCGGGTCGACGGCGCGAGCACCTGGCAGGTCTTCCGCTACCTCACCTTCCCGCACCTGCGCCGCTACCTGGAGCTCGCCGCCCTGCTCGGCAGCATCTACGTGGTCCAGAACTTCGACGCGGTCTTCACCATCACCTCCGGCGGCCTGGGCACCGCCAACCTCCCCTACGCCGTCTACCAGACCTTCTACGAGGGGCACGACTACGGCCAGGCCTCCGCCGAGGGAGTCATCGTGGTCATCTGCTCCATCGCCATCGCCACCGTCGCGCTGCGGACCGTCTCCTCGCTGTTCCGAGAGGAGTCGCTGTGACCATCGGAATCACCCGCGGCAACCGCACCAACCGCCCCGCCCGCACCGCCCGCGGCGGCGGCCTGGGCGGGCGGGGCGGCCGGATGCTGGGCCTGGCGGCCTGGATCTGCGCCCTGCTGTTCTTCCTGCCCTTCGCCTGGATGCTGCTCACCTCGCTGCACAGCGAGTCCAGCGCCGCGACCAACCCGCCCAGCGTCGGCGCCGCGCTCACCCTGCAGGGCTACCGGGAGTTCTTCGGCGCGGGCACCGGGGTCAGCCCCTGGCCCCCGCTGATCAACTCGCTGACCGCGAGCATCGGTTCGACCCTGCTGGTGCTGGCCCTGGCGATCCCGGCCGCCTACGCGCTGGCGATCAAGCCGGTGCGCAAGTGGACCAACGTGATGTTCTTCTTCCTCTCCACCAAGATGCTGCCGGCCGTGGCCGGGCTGCTGCCGATCTACCTGATCGCGCAGAACGCCGGTCTGCTGGACAACATCTGGCTGCTCGTCATCCTCTACACCTCGATGAACCTGCCGATCGCGGTCTGGATGATGCGCTCGTTCCTGGCCGAGGTGCCCAAGGAGATGCTGGAGGCGGCGTCCATCGACGGCGCCGGACTGCTGACCACCCTGGCTCGGATCGTGGCCCCGGTGGCCGCCCCCGGAATCGCCGCGACCGCTCTGATCTCCTTCATCTTCAGCTGGAACGAACTGCTGTTCGCCCGGGTGCTCACCGGCGTCGTGGCCGGCACCGCTCCCGTCTTCCTCACCGGCTTCGTCACCAGCCAGGGCCTGTTCCTGGCGAAGGTGTGCGCCGCCGCCGTCTGCATCTCCGTACCGGTGCTCGTCGCCGGGTTCGCCGCCCAGGACAAGCTGGTCCAGGGCCTCTCCCTGGGAGCCGTCAAGTGAAGGCAGCCGTCATCAGCGCACCCGGTGTGGTCGACATCGAGAGCGTGGACGACCCCACGCCGGGCCCCGGACAGGTGGTGGTCCGGGTCGCGGCCTGCGGCCTGTGCGGGACCGATCTGCACATCCTCCAGGGGGAGTTCGCACCCACGCTGCCGATCATCCCCGGCCACGAGTTCGCCGGCGAGGTGGTCGCCCTGGGTACCGGGGTGAAGGACCTCGCGCTCGGCGACCAGGTCGCGGTCGACCCCTCGCTGCCCTGCCACGCCTGCCACTACTGCCGGCGCGGACGCGGGAACCTCTGCCTGAACTGGGCCGCGATCGGCGTCACCGAACCCGGCGGCGCCGCCGAGTACGCCCTCGCGCCCGCCGGCAACTGCATCAAGCTCCCGGAGCACGTCCGCACCGAGGACGCCGCGCTGATCGAGCCGCTCTCCTGCGCGGTACGCGGATACGACGTGCTGCGCAGCCAGCTCGCCAGCAATGTGCTGATCTACGGGTCGGGCACCATGGGCCTGATGATGCTGGAGCTCGCCAAGCGCACCGGGGCCGCCACCGTCGACGTCGTCGACATCAACAGCGAACGGCTGGCCACCGCACGGCTGCTGGGCTGCACCAACGCCGTCGACTCGGCCGACGCCGTCGAGCGGCCGCGCGGCTGGGACGTCGTCATCGACGCCACCGGCAACGAGCAGGCGATCCAGGACGGGCTGGGACGGGTCGGCAAGGGCGGCACCTACCTGCAGTTCGGCGTCGCCAACTACGCGACGCGGGCCGTGATCGAGCCCTACCGCATCTACAACCAGGAGATCACCATCACCGGTTCGATGGCGGTGCTGCACAGCTACCAGCGCGCGGCCGAGCTGTTCGCCTCGGGTGTACTGGACCCGACGGTCTTCATCAGCGACCGGCTCGCCCTGAGCGACTACGGTACGGCCCTGCAGCGCTTCCAGGCGGGAAAGGGCCGCAAGATCCTGGTGACCCCCTGACGCCGGAGTCCTGGAGCCACCAGCCCGAAGCCACCAGCGTGAAGACCAGCGTGAAGAGCACCGACGAAGGAGCACGGATGAAGGAGCAGGAACCACCCGTCCTCGTGATCGGTGAGGCCCTCGCCGACATCCTGACCGATGCGGAGGGACGACGCCAGGTCCACCCCGGTGGCAGCCCGGCCAACGTGGCGCTGGGCCTGGCCCGGCTCGGCCACCCGGTCCGGCTGGCCACCCGGGTGGGCCGGGACGAGTACGGCCGGCTGCTGCGGGACCATCTCGGACGCAGCGGAGTCCAGCTCGCCGAGGGGTCCGTGGTCGACGGCGGTACATCCACGGCCACCGCCGTGCTCACCGCCGACGGCGTGGCCAGCTACGAGTTCGACCTCGAATGGGCCCTGCCGCAGCGAAGCCTGGCGCAGTGGAGCGCCCCGGACGGGATCGCGCACCTGCACACCGGCTCGCTCGCGACGTCGCTGGCGCCGGGGGCGGCACAGGTCTTCGCCGCCGTCAGGTCCGCGCGCGGGGCGACCACGATCTCCTACGACCCCAATCTGAGGCCCGCGCTGCTGGGCCCGCCCGACTGGGAGCGCCCCGGGGTCGAGGCCCTGGTGGCGGCCTCGGACCTGGTGAAGGCCAGTGCGGAGGACCTCGCCTGGCTCTGCCCGGACGAGGACGCCCGCACGGTCGCCGCCCGCTGGGCCCAGGCCGGGCCCGCCCTGGTCGTGCTCACCCTGGGCGAACACGGCGCGCTCGCCTTCTGGCGCCGGGGAAGCTGCGCGGTGCCGCCGGAACCGACCCGGGTGGTCGACACCGTCGGCGCGGGCGACTCCTTCATGGCCGCCCTGCTCAGCGGGCTGATCCGGGCCGGGCTGCTGGGCGGCACCACGGCGCGCGCCCGGCTGTGGGCCGCGGGCGGTGAGGCCGACGCCGACCCCGGCGTCGTCGCGGCGCTGTCCCTGGCCGCCCGCGCGGCGGCGATCACCTGCGCCCGCCCGGGCGCCGACCCGCCAACCGGCGCCGAGCTCGCCGCGTTCGCCGGGACCGCCCGTGTCACAGGGCGCGGAGCCCCTGGATGACCTCGCGGAGTACGCGTTCGTCCGGGAGCAGCGCCGTCGGCACGGGGCGGCTGACGTGGATCAGCTCGGCGTCCAGCAGGTCGCCGAGCAGGATCCGGACCACACCCAGTGGCAGGTCCGTCTCGGCGGCGACCTCGGCCACCGAGAGCGGACGCGCGCGTACCAGTTCCAGGATGGCCTGGTGCTCCGGGTCCTCGGCGTTGTCGGTGTCGGCGCCGGGCCCCCGGTCGCGGGCGACGACCTGCGCGATGACGTCGAACGCGTCCCCGTCGGCGTGCCGGGTGCGGCCCCGGGTGAGCGTGTAGGGGCGCACCAGCTGCGCCTGCTCCGACTCCTCGTCGGCCCATTCCTCTTCCTCGGCGGCCCATTTCTCGTCAGCCGAGTCCGGGCCGGCCTCCCCCGTGAGGTCCATCCCGGTTACCGCGTTCCGGGCAGGTCCGTGCGGGGCTCGCTGCCCAGATGTTCACCGACCCGCTTGACCAGTAGCGCCATCTCGTAGGCCACCAGGCCGACATCGGCGTCCGCCTCGCTGAGCACCGCCATGCAGCTGCCGTCGCCGGCGGCGGTGACGAAGAGGAAGGCGTGCTCCAGCTCGATCATGGTCTGCCGGACCGCGCCGCCCTCGAAGTGCCGACTGGCGCCACGGGCCAGGCTGTGGAATCCGGAGGCGACCGCCGCGAGGTGCTCGGCGTCCTCCCGGGTCAGCGAGGAGGAGGCCCCGGTGGCCAGCCCGTCGCTGGACAGCACCACGGCGTGGCGGATCTCCGCGACCCGCCGGACCAGGTCGTCCAGTAGCCAGTTGAGATCGCCCGAGGGCTTGGTGGGTGCGGTCACGAGACCGGTCCTTCCGCAGAGACGTCGTCAGAGGAGTCGGAGGAGTCCGAGGAGAGTGGCACGGGGTCGGTGGAGTGGTCGGCCCGGCCCCGGCTGAGGCCGCGCTGGAACGAGGAGAAGGTGGCCCGGACCTCCTCGGGCGAGCGCTCCCGCTCGGGGGTGTCGACCTGGGCCGGATGCGGCCTCGGCTCGGCGTCGCCCGGAACGGCGGGGGCCGAGCGCAGGGCGGGCGCCAGGCTGGCCTGCCGTACCCGGCGCGGCAGCAGCGGGGTCGCCGGGGTCAGCGGCATGTCTGCGGTGCTTTCGGTCGCGGCGAGCTCGGTCGCGGGGGTCGACCCGGTCACGGGTGTGGCTTCGCTGGCGAGTGTCGGTTCGGTCGTGGCCGTGGGTTCGGTCGGCGAGGTCGGTCCGGTCGACGGAGTCAGTTCGAGGTGCTGGGACTCGCGCCTCGGTGCCGCGTGCCGTGGTCCGGTCGAACCGGGCAGCCGGGTCGGGGTTCCGGAGCCGCCGCCGCGCGGCAGCTCCCGGCCCAGACGCTGCCGGGCGGCCGGCAGGGCCAGCTCCGAGGTCTCGTCGGAGAGGCCGGTACGACCGGCCGACGAGGCGTCACCGGCCCGCGCCGGGACCGCCGTGATCAGGTCGGTCGGCAGCAGCACCACCGCCGTGGTGCCGCCGTAGGGCGAACGGCGCAGCGAGACCCGGACCCCGTGCCTGGCGCTGAGCCGGCTGACCACGAACAGGCCGAGCCGGTCGCTGTCGCTGAGGTCGAAGTCGCCGCCGACCACCAGCCGGTCGTTCGCGGCGGTCAGCGCCTCCTCTCCCATGCCGAGGCCCCGGTCGTCGATCTCCAGCACGAAGCCGTGGGCGACCTGCTCCCCCTGGATCCGGACCTGGGTGTGCGGCGGGGAGAACACGGCCGCGTTCTCCACGAGTTCGGCCACCAGGTGCACCACGTCGGAGACCGCCCCGCCGACCACGGCGACCGGCGGCATCCGGTGCACCCGGACCCGGGCGTAGTCCTCGACCTCGCCGACGGCGGCCCGGACCACGTCCAGGATCCGCACGGGGCGGCGCCAACTGCGGCCCGGAGCCGCGCCGGAGAGGATGATCAGGCCTTCCGCGTGGCGGCGCATCCGCGTGGTGAGGTGGTCCAGCCGGAACAGGTCCTCCAGCTCGTCGGGGTCGTCGACCCGCCGCTCCATCGCGTCCAGCAGCGTCAGTTGCCGGTGCAGCAGGGTCTGGCTGCGGCGGGCGAGGTTGAGGAAGACAGCGGCGACGCCCCGGCGCAGCTCGGCCTGTTCCACGGCGGCCTGGACCGCGGCCCGCTGCACCGCGTCGAAGGCCCGCCCCACCTGGGCGACCTCGTCCCGCGTCCGGCTCGGCAGGGTGACCGGCGGCGCCTCGGCCGCGATGTCGACCGCCTCGCCGTCGCGCAGCCTGCGCATCACGTCCGGCAGGCGCACCCCGGCCAGGTCGAAGGCCGAGTCGCGCAGTCCGACCAGCTCGCGGACCAGGCCCCGGCCGATCCGCAGCGACACCAGCACCGAGGCCAGCACCGCCAGCAGGCCCACCAGGCCGACCGCGCCGTCACGCCAGACCACGTCCATCGCGGCGGAACTGGCCCGGTCGCCGGCGATGGTGGCGGCCTGCAGGTCGATCCCGGCGAGCTGGGTCAGTGTCGAGTTGAGGGTGCGCTGCCAGCTGACCGCGTCGATGTTGTGGACCGCGTGGTCGGGGCCGTAGAGGGCGACCGAGTCCTCCAGGTTGGACAGCGCGGCGTAGCCCCCGCCGTCGAGGAAGTCCTGGTAGAGGGCGCCCTCCTGCTGCGGCAGCTGCGGCTGGTGGACGGTGAAGAGCAGTTGCTCGCCCTGGCTGGTGGCGGTGAACTCCTGGAACTCGCTCTGGCTGAACAGCCCGCCGGCCCGCGCCCCGGACATCAGCGCGTCCTCGCGGGAGATGTACTCGCGCGCCCGGACCAGCTCGATGATGTCGGCGGCCTCCCGGCTGAGGCTGCCCGACTGGAGGTTGCTCAGCTGCAGCCGCAGGTCGAAGAAGGGGGTCTGCGCCTCGGTGTACCACTGGTAGACCGCGTCCCAGCCGTACTGCCGGGTGGCCACCTGGCCGCGCAGCCCCTGCAGGGCGGTGATCTGGTTCAGGATGGAGTTGAGCGCCTGGTGCTGGCCGGCGGTCAGGTCCTGCAGCCGGCCGTTGTCGGCGGCGTGGCTGCGGAAGACGGCGATCTGCTGGTCACTCGCGGCCTCGGCCCGCTGCAGCGTGGTCTGGTCGGCCGTGGCCTGGGGCGCGGCGGCGTAGGCCACGGCCGCGCGGCGCTCGTCCTGGAGCGCCCGGGAGAGGTCGTCCGCGGGAGTGCCGAACCAGCGGTAGTCGGAGCTGACCTGGATCTGCGACCAGACCTGGCTGACGCTCTCGACCGTGGTGAAGGCCCACAGGCCGGTCAGCGAGGCCAGCGGCACCAGGAGCAGCGCGGTGATCTTCGCGCGGACCGATCTGCTGCGAAAGCGCATGGGCTCCTCCGGGCCGGCCGCAGGGGTGCACGCGGAGGCGACTGGGTGTCTGAACGAGGTGCTGCGGTGACGAACAGGAGTGACCGGCGAGGGGTGACCGGACGGGGCGGACACGAGTTTCGGCCGCAGCCTACTACTCGCCCACCCGGCAGTTCGAGATTCGGCCAACTGTTTGCACTCGACGCTCCCGCTCCGTTTTCCGACGGACGGTCAGCCCGCCTCGGTCCTCGCCTCGATGCCCGCCCCGACACCGACTCCGGCCACCGCGCCCGCGCACAGCGACCGCAGCCGCTCGGTCACCACGGCCGGCCGCTCCAGCAGCAGCATGTGCCCGCACTCCGGTTCGATGTGCAGCGCGGCCTGCGGCAGTTCCCGGGCCAGCCGGCGGCTGTGCGCCACCGGGGTGAGCCGGTCCAGCGAGCCGACCACGATCTCGACCGGCAGCTCCCGCAGCGCGCCCAGCGCACCCGCCTTGTCATGCGTCATCAGCGCCGGGAACCAGTCGGCGACCGCCGGCATCGGGCAGGCGTGGATCATCCGTGCCCCGGCGAGCACCGCCTCCCCCGGCGCGTCGGGACCGTAGAGGTAGCGCTTGACCAGTGCGGGGTTGAACCGGCCGTCCGGTCCCGGCAGATGGTCGCGGATCCGCGCGGAGCGCTCGGCGGTGCGCGAGCAGTAGGCGAAGAACGCCGACTCGACGTGCCCCAGCGCCCGCAGGCGCAGCGGCACCGAGCGCCGTCGCCGGGCGTCGAGCTGTCCGGCCGAGGTGCTGGTGAGCAGCACGCCGGCGACCCGGTCGGTGACCAGCTCCGGGTACGCGGCGGCCAGCGCCATGATCGTCATGCCGCCCATCGAGTGCCCGCCCAGCACGAGCGGACCGCCGGGCGCGACCGCGTCGATGATCCCGGCCAGGTCGTCGCCGAGCAGGTCGATGCTCCACGGGCGGATGCTGCCGCCGCCGGAGCCGCCGTGGCCGCGCTGGTCGTAACGCACCACCCGGACCGTTCCGTCGGCGGCCAGTTCACGCGCGTGCCGCTCCCAGGCCCGGGCGTCCAGGGTCCAGCCGTGGGCCAGGACCAGGGTCACCGGGGCGTCGTCGGCACCGTCCACCCGGACGGCGAGGGACGCGCCGTCGGTCGCGGTGACGCTGAGCGAGGAGCAGGGCGGGGTCGCGGGCATGGGCCACTTCCTTGCACGCAGGACAGAGGAGGACGCGGGACTGAGGAGAGAACAGTGGACACGGAAAACCTACTGATTGGTAAGTTATGGGCCCGGCCGACGCCCCGTCAATGAGTTCCGCACCGCGCGATTGCCCGCACACCAGGCCGGGGCTCCGGCCCGCGTCCCTCCTGAGGAGATCCGATGATCAAAGAAAGGAGATCGGGAGACAACGGGACGCGCCCCCTGTCCAGCAAAGTTTCCGTCCGGTAACTTTCGAGACCCGGCGGCGACGGTGCCCCGGCGCGGAGACGGCAGGAGCGCGACGTGCGGGAGTTCTCGGTCCCGGCCCTGGCCTACCCGCTGCGCACCGGAGGCCTCGCCGAATCCGTCTTCCAGGTCGCCGCCGAGGACCCCGGCCTGCTGCAGCTGTCCCGCCGCAGCATGCCGGCGGACGGCGGTGACGGCAGCTGGCAGGACGTCACCGCGATGCAGTTCCGCGACGAGGTGGTGGCCCTGGCCAAGGGCCTGCTGCACCAGGGCATCCGCTTCGGCGACCGGGTCGCGCTGATGTCCCGCACCCGGTACGAGTGGACCCTGCTCGACTACGCGCTGTGGACCATCGGCGCCCAGCCCGTCCCGGTCTACCCGACCAGCTCGCCCGAGCAACTGCGCTGGATCATCGCCGACTCGCGCGCCGTCGCCTGCGTGGTCGAGCACGAGGACCACGCCATGACCGTCGGCTCGGTCTGCGACGCGCTGCCGGAGCTGCGCCGGATCTGGCAGCTGGACGCCGGAGCGCTGCGCGAGCTGGAGCTGGCCGGCCGTGGCGTCCCCGACGACCTGGTGGAACGCCACCGGCAGGCGGTCACCCCCGACTCGGTCGCGACCGTCATCTACACCTCCGGCACGACCGGGCGCCCCAAGGGCTGCGTGCTGACCCACGGCAACTTCGCCGCCGAGACGGACAATCTGATCGCCCGCTACCACGACGTGTTCCGCAACAACGCCAGCGAGCAGCCCAGCACCCTGCTGTTCCTGCCGCTCGCCCATGTCTTCGGCCGGATGGTGCAGGTCGCCGCGCTGCGCGCGGGGGTGCGACTGGCACACGAACCGAGCCTGGCCCCGGCCGACCTGATGCCCTCGCTGGCCGCCACCCGGCCGACCTTCGTCCTCGCCGTCCCGTACATCTTCGAGAAGCTGATGCAGCGGGCCCGTGCGGCCGCCGAGGACTCCGGGAAGCTCGGCGTCTTCGAGAAGGCCGTGGAGGTGGCGGTGCGCTACGCCGCCGCCGTGGAACGCCACGCCTTCGGCGACGGCCCGGGGCCGTCACCCGGCCTGCGGCTGCAGCACCAGCTGCACGAGCGGCTGGTGTACGGGAAGGTCCGCGCGGTGCTCGGCGGCCGGGTCCGGCACGCGATGTCGGGCGGCTCGGCGATGAACCGGGAGCTGGGGCTGTTCTTCGCCGGGGCCGGGATCACCGTCTACGAGGGCTACGGACTCACCGAGTGCACGGCCGCAGCCACCGCCAACCCGCCGGACCGGCCCCGCTTCGGCACCGTCGGCCACCCGATCCCTGGCACCACCGTCCGCATCGCCGAGGACGGCGAGGTCTGGGTGCAGGGGCCGCAGGTGTTCCAGGGCTACCTGGACGATCCCGGCGCCAGCGGGGCGACCCTCCGTCAGGGCTGGCTCGCCACCGGCGACCTGGGCCACCTGGACGGCGACGGCTATCTGACCATCACCGGCCGCAAGAAGGAGATCATCGTCACCAGCAGTGGCAAGAACGTCGCCCCGACCCTGCTGGAGGACCGGGTCCGGGTGCATCCGCTGGTCGCGCACTGCATGCTGGTCGGCGACGACCGCCCGTACATCGCCGCGCTGCTGACCCTGGACCGGGACGCGCTGTCCCACTGGCAGCGCCGCCACGGCAAGGCCGAGGACTCCCCGCTCGCCGTCCGCAACGACCCCGAGCTGCACGCGGAGCTGCAGCGCGCGGTGGCCGTGGCCAACACGGCGGTCTCCCGCGCCGAGTCGATCCGCGCCTTCCGGGTGCTTCCCGGCGACATCACCGAGGAGGCCGGGCTGCTGACCCCGTCGCTCAAGCTCCGCCGCCGCGCGGTCACCAAGGTGTTCGCCGCCGAGATCGACGCCCTCTACCGAAGCCCGCAGTCCTGACCGCGCCGGCCCTGACCGCGCGAGTCCGGACCACGTCGTCCCGGCCGCCCCGTGCGGCAGTTCACTGCGGCCCGGCCACCGCCGTCGCTGCTGCCTCGGCGACCGGGTCCGGGGCGAAGTGGCAGGCCACCAGGGCGGGGCCGAGGGCCCGGGAGGCCGGGTCGTCGACGCCCTCTACAACCAGGCGGACGCCCAGATCTGGCAGCTGGGCCACTCCATCGAGCTGTTCCAGCGCCCGCAGATCATCGCCGACCGGAAGGGCCTGGCCAACTTCGGCGCCTCCGGCCTCGCCTCGACCGACTGGACGATCGTCGGCTGGCAGAAGTAGCACCGACAGAGGGAGACACCGCGGCGGACGACGCTGCGGAAGCAGCCGGAAACGGGGCTGCCGACCGCCCAGTGGGGTGGACGGTCGGCAGCGCACGTGGTGCGGTGGCTCAGGCCGCTGAGGTGAAGCCGGGGAGGTAGCCGCCGGACTGGCCGGCCGCGGTCGGGTGGTACGACTCGTCGATCGGGAACGTGGTGCTGTGCAGCCAGGAGTCGTTGGAGCAGATCTCGTGGCCGGTGAAGGCGCTGCGCACGTCCACGAAGCTGAAGCCGGCGTTGGCGGCGCGCTTGGCGATCACGCCGTCCAGGTCGTCCGCCGCGCCGTTGATGGCGTTGCGGGAGGTGTCGCTGATGCCGAACCAGCAGCTGCCGGGGACCTGGTAGAGGTGGGGGTAGTCGAGGACGACGACATGGGCGTTGGGGGCGTCCGCGTGGATCGCCGCATAGACGGCGTCCAGCTTCGGGGCGAGCTGGGTGTTGGCGAAGTTCTCCGCCGTGGACACGGCGGACAGGCAGGCACTGGTGCCTTCCAGGACGCAGGTCTCCATGGTCGAGGAGAACCCGGCGTCGTTGCCGCCGATGGTGATGCTGACCAGGCCGGTGGAGCTGTTCAGGCCCGACAGCTGGCTGCTCAGAACGTCCGCGGTGGTGGCGCCGGAACAGGCGGCGAAGTCGAACGAGGACGGCGCGTTCGACGACTGCCACAGGTAGGGGTAGGCGTTGGTGCTGCGTTCGCAACTGCCACTGGAACTGATGTAGTTACCGGCGCCGACACCGGAGGAGTAGGAGTCCCCGAGGGCGGCGTACCCGGATGCCGAAGCCCCGGCCGGGGCGGCGGCGGCAATGCCGGCGGCGGCCAGGCCGAGGGCGGAGAGCAGGGCTACGGACAGCGTGCGGAGCGAGCGTGCGCGGGGTGGGCGCATGGTGCCTCCACGGCAGGTGAGGGACACGTGATGTGTGCCACTCACATGGATACCAACCAGTAACCCCTTTGCAACAGTGTCCATGCCAAGAAACTTTTGGACAGTCAGAAATACTGCTGGACAAGGAAGATCAGCCGAGAAATGACAATCTGACGGTACGTCGTGGGTTGTCCCCGTTGGTGTCCACCAGCACGACCGACTGCCAGGTGCCCAGCGCGAGCCGCCCGCCGATCACCGGCAGCGTCGCGTGCGGGGCCACCAGACCCGGCAGCACATGGTCCCGGCCGTGGCCCGGACTGCCGTGCCGGTGCTGCCAGCGGTCGTCGGCGGGGAGCAGTTGGCGCAGCGCGGCCAGCAGGTCGACGTCACTGCCCCCGCCGGTCTCGATCACGGCGATGCCCGCCGTGGCATGCGGGACGAAGACGTTCAGCAGACCGTCGCGCCCGGCCGCGACGTCGTCCAGGAAGGCGGCGCAGCGGTCGGTCAGGTCATGGGTGGTCTCGTGGCTGCCGGTGCTGAGCTCAAAGGTCAACGTGTCAAAGGCCATGGGCCCCATCCTCACCCACGGACCCGGGGTCGGTCAGGCGGGGTCGGTCAGGCGGGGTCGGTCAGGCGGGGTCGGTCAACCGTGTGCCTCGCCCGGCGTGGCGTTCTGCTGGGCGGCCTCGACCTGGTGGTGCAGGTCCTTGGCCGCGTCCAGGGTGGTGCCCAGGGACAGTGCCAGGATGCCGACCAGCAGCGCCGCGGTCAGCGCCGAACCGCGCCGGGTCCGGGCCGGCGACAGCTCCGGCTCCCGGCCGAGCAGCGCCGCGACCCGGCGTGGCACCGGACCCGCCGCCACGCCCAGGGCAACCCCGGCGAGCCGGGAGGAGCGGTCCTGGCCCGCGCCCGCGCGGGCGGCGAGGGCGGCCCGGCCGATGGCCCGGGCCACCAGCCGGCGGTCGGCGACCGAGGCGGCTGCCGTCTCGTCCGCCCAGCGCTCGACGCTGTAGGCAACCCCTTCGCGCAGCGGGGACAGCAGCGGGTGCAGCGCCACGGAGAGCTCCGCGAGCAGCAGGAAGCGATGATGACGGCAGCTCAGATGGGCGCGCTCGTGAGCCAGCAGCACCGCGCGCTCCGGCGCGCTGAGCGCCGCCAGCATGCCCGCGGTGACCACCACCCGGCCCCGGCCCCGGTCACGCGGCAGCGGACCGCCGGGGATCGCGTAGGCGTCCGGGGCCGGATCCGGCAGCACGACCAGGTCGCCGTTGTCGGTGTTGACGCCGTCGGTGTGGATGGCGCCGGTGTGGATGGCGTCGGCGTTGGTGCCGTGGGCGTCGCCGCGTGCCGGGCTCTCGGCGCGGTGGCGGTCGATCAGCCGCCGCGCCTCGCTGTGGACGCGCAGATGGCGGTGCAGCGCCCGGGCCGCACGCCAGCCCGCGAGCAGCAGCAGTACGCCGGCCACGGTCCCGGCCGGGACCACCGCGCCCGGGGAGAGGTGCGCGGCGACGGGCAGGTCGAGGTGGCCGAGGGCGGCCACGAAGGGGAGCCGCAGCAGCGCGGCCACGGCGAGCAGCGCGAGCGCGCCGGTGCCCGCGCCGGCCAGGCCGACCGCGGTGCCGGTGAGCAGCCAGCAGGCCAGGCGCGGATGCAGCCGGTCCGGGAGCGTGCGGACCACCGGAAGCGCGAGCAGCGGCAGCAGCAGCAACGGGAGCACCAGCGGCGCCCAGACGTCGAACGTCACCGCCCCTCCCCCCTACCGTCGCCCCGGCCCCCACCGTCCGCCCGGCCCCCACCGTCGGACGCGGTCCCGCCGCCCGCACCCGACCCGGCGCCGTCGCCACCTGCGGCGCCGTCCGCCGCACCGTCGCCGTCCGCGAGGAGACTGCGGAGCAGTTGTTCGTCGGCGTCGCTGAGTCCGGAGACGAAGCGGGCCAGCACGGTCTGCCGGTCCGCCTCCTTCTCCAGCTCACTGCGCATCCGCCGGGCCGCGAGCCCCGGCGCGTCCTGCGCCTCCTGCGCCGGCGCGTACGAGAACGCGCGCCCGACACGATGGCGCACCAGCACCCCCTTCTCGTGCAGACGGGAGAGGATGGTGTTGACGGTGGTCCTGGCGAGGTCCCCGCCGAGAGCGCGCTGGATGTCGCCGGGGGTGAGCGCGCGGCCCCCGGCCCACAGCACGGCGAGGACGTCGGCTTCGAGTTCGCCCGGATGGCGACGTTGCGGTCCGATCACCGTCAAGGGACTCCCGCCTCCCACTCGCACGTGTCCGGCCCCCCGAGGTGACCGCTGCCATCCACTAGAGTGGCACACGTTGACTACATCAATGTAGACAACGAGACTGATCCGCCACCGGGACTCGAACAGTGTCCCTCATTGCAGGAGAGTGACGGCCATGGCCCACGACCCGACGGCCCTGATCAACCTGGCGGTGAACCCGCTGGACGCCACCTCGTTGCTCGGCGCGTTCGGGGCACTCGGCATCGCCGCCGTCCTGTTCGCCGAGACCGGACTGCTGGTGGGCTTCTTCCTGCCCGGCGACTCGCTGCTGTTCACCGCGGGTCTGCTCTGCACCACCACCAAGAACGGGATCCACCTGAACCTGGGCCTGGTGCTGGTCTGCGCCGTCATCGGCGCGCTGGCCGGCGCCCAGGTCGGCTATGTGATCGGGCAGAAGGGCGGCAAGCCGCTGCTGGCCCGCAGCAAGAACAAGCACATCGTCCAGGGCGCGGTACGGGCCGAGGAGATCCTCACCAAGTACGGGCACGCCAAGGCGATCGTGATCGGCCGCTTCATCCCGGTGGTGCGCACGGTGCTCAACCCGATGGCCGGGGCGCTCAACGTCCCGGTGCGCACCTTCACCCTGTGGCAGGTGATCGGCGGCCTGGTCTGGACGATCGGCGTCACCCTCGCCGGCTACGCCCTGGGCAACACCATCCCCAGCATCGACACCTACCTGCTGCCCATCATCGCCCTGATCGTGGTCGTCTCGCTGATCCCGATCGCCCTGGAGATCATGCGCAGCCGCAGGACGGCCACCACCAGCACGACCCCCTCGGAGTCCGGCAAGTGACCTACCTCGCTTCTCTGAACGGCGCCTCGATCGACGGCGGGCTGTACCACTGGTTCATCACCCGGGCACAGAACGCTCCGCACTGGTTCGACAACCTGATCTCGTTCTACGCCAGCTACGGTCTGGGGCTGTTCGCCCTGATGATGATCTGGTGCTGGTGGCGCGCCCGTGCGGCGCGCGACTCCACCGCGATGGCGATGGCACTGGCCGTGCCGGTCGCGGTGGTCCTGGCGTACGTCGCCAACGACATCGTGAAGAGCGTGTTCGACGAGGCCCGACCGTGCCAGGTGATCACCTCCCCGGCCACGATCCAGCCCTGCCCGGGCGTCGGCGACTGGGCCTTCCCCAGCAACCACTCGGCCATCGCGGCGGCCGCCGCCGCGGCCCTCTGGATGATCAGCCGCAAGCTCGGCGTCATCGCCACCCTGGCCGCGCTGGTGATGGGCTTCTCCCGGATCTGGGTGGGCGCGCACTACCCGCACGACGTGCTGGTCGGCCTGGTCGTCGGCGCCGTGGTCGCGGTCCCCTCGATGCTGCTCGCCAAGCGCTACGGCCCACCCCTGGTGGTCCGGCTGGAGTCCGGCTTCCTCCGCCCGCTGCTCACCGCCTGACGTACCGGCACTCCGCCACCCGGCCCCGGCGCGGCCCGCGCCGGGGCCGCGCCCTCGCACCGGGATCCGGCAGGGGGATCCGGCAGGGCGGGTCAGCCGAGGGTGACGGCCTCGCCGGGGGCCAGCCGGGTGTAGGCGGTGTCCTTGACGAGGGTGCTGACAAAGCGTTCGACGCCGGCCAGCCCGATCGGGCTGAGCAGGGCGTCGTGCAGGGCGTAGGCCCGGTCGGCGCCGACCGCCCGGGTGTAGTCGACCACCTCGGCGGTCCTGGACCACGGCGCGTGCACCGGCAGCAGCAGCGTCCGGACCGGACGGTCGGGCACGGTCAGCGCGTCACCGGGGTGGAACACCTCCCCGTCGACCAGGAACCCGATGTTGCCGACCTGCGGCAGGTCGGGGTGGACCACCGCGTGCCACTCACCGTAGACCTGGACCGAGAAGCCGGCGGCGGTGAACGCGTCGCCGTGCTCGACCACGTGCACCCGTCCGGCGCCCAGGCCGGTCAGCGATTCGGCCACCGCGCCGTTGGTCCAGAACTCCAGCCCCGGGCTGGCCGCCGCGGCCTCGCGCAGCCGGTCCTCCTGGAAGTGGTCGAAGTGCTCATGGGTGACCAGGACGGCATCGGCACCGTCGAGGGCCTCGGGCTCGGTGAAGACGCCCGGGTCCAGGACCAGGGTCCGCCCGTTCTGCTCGATCCGGACGCAGGCGTGGCCCAGTTTGGTGAGACGCATGGTTCTCCTCGGTACTGCGACGGCCGGGTACGACGACCGTTCGCTGGCGCATGATCGTTCCGGCTCATCCTGCACCGTCCTCCGGCCGCGGCACGGACACACCCCGCAGGCAGGTACCGATCCCACCCGGCTTGGCCCACCCGCTTCACCCGGACGCTGCCCGGGCCTTCATCCGCCGGCTGTGTACCAGCGGCTGCCGGTGTCAGCGTCCGCCGCGCTCCACCCGGCGGCGCTTGACGGTACGGAAGCGGCGCGCCACCTGCCGGGCCAGGTCGGCCGCGCCGACCAGACCGGCCTCGTTGCCGAGCCGGGCCAGCACGATGTCCGCCTCGGGGCGGAAGCCGCGCCCGGTGAGACTGCGCCGGAAGGACTCCCGGGCCGGGCCGATCAGCAGCTCACCTGCGGCCGAGACGCCGCCCCCGATGACGAACCGTCCGGGGTCCAGCGCGGCCGCGAGATTGGCGATGCCCGCGCCCAGCCACTGGCCGATCTCCTGCAGCAGCTCGACGGCGACCGCGTCGCCCTGCTGCGCGGCTTCGGTGACCAGCGGCCCGGTGATGGCACCGACGTCGCCGCCGACCCGGTCCAGCAGCGGCTGCGCCACCGGGGACTCGGCGGCGCACAGCTCGCGGGCCTCGCGGACCAGGGCGTTGCCCGAGGAGTACTGCTCCCAGCAGCCCCGGTTGCCGCAGGGGCAGCGGTGCCCGCCCGGGACCACGGTCATGTGGCCGAACTCGCCGGCCATGCCGTAGCGGCCGCGCTCCAGCCAGCCGTCCCTGACGATGGCGCCGCCGATCCCGGTGCCGAGGTTCACCATCACCAGGTGCTCCTCACCGGCCCCCGCGCCGAACCGCCACTCGGCCCAGGCCGCCGCGTTGGCGTCGTTCTCCACCACGACCGGGAGTTTCAGCCGCGAGCTGAGCGCCTCCTGCAGCGGCTCGTTGCGCCAGGACAGGTGCGGCGCGAACAGCACCCGGGAGCGTCCGGCGTCCACGAATCCCGCCGCCCCGATGCCGACCGCGTGCACGTCGTGACGGTCCGCCAGCTGCAGCACCAGCTCGGTGATGACGTCCTCGACCACCTGCGGGCTCTTGCTCCGGTGCGGGGTCTCGGTGCGCAGCTGCTCCAGGATGTGGCCCTCGCCGTCCACCACCCCGGCGGCGATCTTCGTCCCGCCGATGTCGATGCCGACGGTGGGCAGCCGCAGCCGCGCCGGGCGCGGTGCCCCGTCCCGGCGGGGACCGCTACGGCGGACGCTGGTGCGGAGGTAGGGGCTGCGCGGGGTGGTCACGTGGTCGGATCCGTTCCTTCACCGGGGTGTGCTGCTGCCACATCTTTCCAGCACCGCAGTCTTCCAGCGCCGCAGCCTCCCGGCACGGCGCCGGCGCGGCGTCAGGACAGTTCCAGCGCCAGGTAGAAGTCGACCCGGTCCTCCAGCTTGGACAGGTCACGGCCGGTCAGTTCCTCGATCCGGCCGATCCGGTAGCGCAGGGTGTTGACGTGGACGTGCAGCGCGGCGGCGCAGCGGGTCCAGGAGCCGTCGTAGCGCAGGAACGCCTCCAGGGTGCGGACCAGATCGGCCTGGTGTTCGAGGTCGTAGCCGACGACCCGGTCCAGCAGCCGGCTGCGGAAGGCCCGTCGCACCTCGTCCGGGACCGCTGCCAGCAGCAGCACGTGCGAGGCCAGCTCCTCCGGGCCGCTGACGCAGATCCGGCCGACCCGGGCGGCCGCGATCCGGCGCGCGTGCCGGGCCTCCTCCAGCGCGCCGCGCAGCCCGCCCGCCGAGGGGGACGGCGCGCTCGCGCCCAGGGTGAGCCGGCCCTCCGCGCCCAGCCCGGCCTCCAGCGGGGCGAGCAGCCGCCGCAGCCGCTCGGCCATCGGCTCGCCGTCCTCGGCCTCGGGGACCAGCAGGATCGCCCCCGAGCCTCCGCCGCCAATCAGGGTCCGGTCGTCCTCGCCGCTCAGCGCCTCGACCAGGGCGGAACGTACCGCCCCGTCGGGCAGGGCCAGGCCCTCGGCGGAGATGGCGACCCAGGCCTCGGGCGCGGTGGCGCCACCGGCCACCATCGCCAGCGAGGCGTCCAGCGCACGGCCCAGCTCCTCCGGCGGGGCGTCCCGCTGCAGCAGGGTGATCACCTCGTCGGCGAGCCGGCTGCGCAGCCTGCGGCTCTCGTCGCGCCGCTCGCGCTCCGCGCCGGCCAGCCGGGCCAGGTTCTCGGCGAGCTGCTGGCGCTTGGGGGTCCATTCGGTGACGTCGCCCTCGACCGCCAGCAGCCACTGGGCCAGCAGCCCGCTGTCCCCGCCCGCGACCGGCAGCACCGAGAACTGGCGGTTGCCGAGCCGGGCCCGGACCGACGGTCCGGGGCGGCGGCGCTGGCCGTCCAGGTGCGCACGCACCAGCTGGTCGCGTTCGGCGGCGTTGAGCCGGTCGGGTGGTCCGGCGACCACCCGGCCGCTGGGGGTGAGCACCCAGCAGTCCAGGTCGAGGTCGCCGCCGAGCAGTTCCAGCACGGCGTCGAGACCGGCGCCCCCGGCGGCGGAGACCAGCACCCGGTGCCGGTCCACCAGCGCGGACAGGTCGGCCGCCCGGTCGGCCGAGACCTGCCGCACCACGTACTCGGTGAGCTGCGCGAACGCGACGTCCTCGGGGACGGCGAAGAGCGGCATCCGGTGCCGCTCACAGGCCTCCACCAGGTCCGCGGGGACCGGCCCGACCTCGGCCTCACCGGCCGCGAGCCCGACCGCCCCGGCCGCGGCCAGGCCCCGGACGAAGCGCTCGGAGTCCTCGGGACCGGTCCGCCACAGCATGCCCGTGAGCACCAGCTCGCCGCCCTGCAGGTAACGGCCGGGGTCGTGCAGGTCGGTGGTCATCACCCCGGACACCACCCGGTCCAGCTCCTCGCGCCCGGCCAGCAGGCGCAGCCGCGGGGCGGTGGGGGCGAGCAGCGCGCCGATCCGCACGGGGGTACCTCCGTCTGCTGGGGGGTCGTCGCCGGACGTGGCTCAGATGTTGCCGCACGTTACCCGACGCTGCCTCCCGGACGACAACCCGTTCCACGGCCGGCCGCGATCGGCCGCGGTCGGCCGGTCCGGCCGCGGTCAGACGGTGAGGCCGCGGCGGGTGAGCAGCGGGGTGATCTCCGGGGCGCGTCCGCGGAACGCCGCGAAGGCGCCCATGGAGTCCACGCTGCCGCCGCGTCCGAGCAGCTCGCGGCGGAAGATCTCGCCGCTCTCGCGGATCGTCCGGCCGTCCTCCTTGAACCACTCGACGGTGTCCGCGTCCAGCACCTCGGACCAGATGTAGCCGTAGTACCCGGCGGCGTAGCCGCCCGCGAAGATGTGCGAGAAGTACCCGGTGCGGTAGCGCGGCGGGATCTCCTGCAGCGCCAGCCCGTACCGCCGCAGCGCGTCCGCCTCGAAGGCCTCGGCGTCGTCCGGCCGCTCACCGGCCGGGAGGGTGTGCCAGGCCCAGTCGAGCAGGGTCGCGGCCAGGTACTCGACGGTGCGGAAGCCCTCGCCGAAGTTCTCGGCCGCCTTCATCCGGGTGACCAGCTCGGCCGGCATCGGCTCACCGGTCTCGTGGTGCCGGGCGTAGTTGGCCAGCACCTCGGGCCAGTCCGCCCACATCTCGTTGACCTGGGACGGGTACTCGACGAAGTCCCTGGGCACCTCGGTGCCGGCGACCAGCGGGTGGCGCACGTCGGAGAACAGCCCGTGCAGCGCGTGGCCGAACTCGTGGAACAGGGTGGTGACCTCGTCCCAGGTCATCAGCACCGGCTCGCCCGCCGGGGGCTTGGCGATGTTGAGGTTGTTGACCACCACCGGCAGCTGTCCGAGCAGCCGCGACTGGGTGACCAGCTCGTTCATCCAGGCGCCGCCGCGCTTGGACTCCCGGGCGTGGAAGTCGCCCAGGAACAGGCCCAGCGGGCTGCCGTCGGCGTCGGTCACCTCGAACACCCGGGCGTCCGGGTGGTAGCCGACCAGGTCCGGGCGTTCGGTGAAGGAGATCCCGTAGACCAGGCCGGCCGCGAAGAACACCCCGTCCCGCAGCACCGTCTCCAGCTCCAGGTAGGGGCGCATGACCGAGCTGTCGATGGCGAAGCGGGCCTTGCGGACCTTCTCCGACCAGTACTGCCAGTCCGCCGCCGCGATCCGGTCCACGCCGGCCTCGGCGGCCAGCGCCTCCGCCTCGCGGCGGGCGTTGGCGACGGCGGGGCCGACCAGCCGGCCCAGCATCGCGTCGACGGCCTCGGTGCTGCCGGCGGTCTGGTCGGCGACCTCGTAGGCGGCGTGGCTGTCGAAACCGAGCAGCGCGGCGCGCTCGGCGCGCAGCGCGGCCATCCGGGCGGCGAGCGCGCCGTTGGACTCGATGCCGCGCGCCAGCGAGGCGGCGAGCAGCCGGCGGCGCACCCCGGGGTCGTCCAGGGCGGCCAGCTCGGTCTGGTTGGAGAAGTTCTTCAGGCTGATGACGTAGCCGCCGTCGCGGCCCAGCGCGCGCCCGTTCTCCTCGGCCGCGGCGACCGCGTCCGGCGAGAGCCCGGCCAGGTCGGCCACGTCGTCCAGGACCAGGGCGGCGGCGCGGGTGTCGGCGAAGATGTTCTGCTCGAAGGCGGTGGCGGCGGTGGCCAGCTCCGCGTTCAGCTCGCGCAGCCGGGCCTGCTGGTCCGCGCCGAGCCGGGCCCCGGCCCGGACGAACTTCGCGTGGTAGCGCTCCAGCACCCAGCGCGACTCGGCGTCGAGGTCGAGCTCGGCACGCCGCGCGTGCAGCGCGTCGATCCGGGCGAACAGCGCCGGGTCGAGGTGGATCGCGTCGCTGTGGGCGGCCAGCCGGGGGCTGATCCCGGCCTCGATCTCCTGCACCGCGGGGCTGCTGTCCGCCGAGGACTGGTTGAAGAACACCGCCGAGACCCGGCGCAGCAGCGCGCCGGAGCGCTCCAGCGCCTCGATGGTGTTGGCGTAGGTCGGCGGCTCGGGGTCGGCCGCGACGGCGGCGGTCTCGGCCAGCTGCTCCGCCATGCCCGCCTCGAACGCGGGCAGGTAGTGCTCCTCCCGGATGTCCGCGAACGGCGGCAGCTCGAACGGCAGGGCACTGGGCACGAGGAGGGGGTTTTCCATAGTCATCCACCGGACACTACGCCCCGTGGTGGCAGCTCCGCACGCCTCGTGGTGGCAGGCCCGGACACCGGATTCCGGCGGGGCGCGGCCAGGGCGTCGGCGGTTCATCCATGAGCATGCACCGACAACTTGTTCGAGGCCGCGCGGCCCGGGTTTCGAGCGCCCGGAAGGCCCCCACCTGCACGCTACGACGGTGCGTAGTCGACGGAGCCGCGCGCCCGGTGCGACCAGGCCCCGACCCACCGGCACCAAGTGAACCCGAAGCCACGCCGGGATGGCGGGGAACCGACGTTGGGCTTGGAGAAAAGTACAGCCCTGACGCCACACGGCGAGTGGCGGCTTCATGGCATCAGTGACTGCCTGGTGCCGCCCTCACGATTGTGTACTGACACCCACACCGAAGCACCTGCACACCGAGGCACCTGCACACCGAAGCACCCAGACCGCAGGGTCACACCCGATCGGGCGACGCGCCGCCGAACCGGCGCCTTCCGCGTCACCGACCCGCACTGCTGTAGCACTCGACCTGAGCGACACCACGGGCGAGCCCCGCACGACAGCACCACCAGACCTGACACAGAGGAGTCACCGCATGGAGTTCCTGCGGCCCGCCACCTGGGACGAGGCACTCGCGGCGAAGGCCGAGAATCCGTCCGCAGTGCCGATCTCCGGCGGCACGGACGTGATGGTCGAGCTCAACTTCGACCGCCACCGCCCGTCCGCCCTGCTCGACCTGAACCGGATCGGCGAGCTGACCGAGTGGGAGTCCGGCACGTACGAGGGCCAGGAGGGCGAGGTCGTCCGCCTCGGCTCCGCGGTCCCGTACGCCCGCATCAGCGCGGAGCTGTCCGGTCCGCTGCAGGGTCTGTCCATCGCGGGCAACACCGTCGGCTCCCCGCAGATCCGCAACCGGGGCAGTGTGGGCGGCAACCTCGGCGGGGCCTCCCCCGCCGGTGACGCCCACCCCGCCCTGCTGGCGGCCGGCAAGGACGTCTTCGTTGAGGCCGCCTCGGTCCGCGGCACCCGGCTGATCGCCATCGACGACTTCTACGTCGGGGTGAAGCGCAACAGCCTGCAGCCCGACGAGCTGATCCGGGCGATCCGGATCCCGGTCGCCGACGGCCCCCAGCAGTTCTCGAAGATCGGCACCCGCAACGCGATGGTCATCGCGGTCTGCGCCTTCGGCTTCGCGCTGCACCCCAAGAACGGGACGGTGGGCACCGGCATCGGGTCCGCCGCGCCGACCCCGCGCCGCGCCGTCGAGGCCGAGGAGTTCCTCGCCGCCGAGCTGGCCGAGCGCAACCTCTGGAGCAGCGGCGGGCTGATCGGCCCGGCCGCGATCCAGCGCTTCGGCGAGCTGGTCTCCGCCGCCGCGTCCCCCATCGACGACGTGCGCGGCAGCGCGGCCTACCGCCGCCACGCACTCGCGGTGATGGCGCGCCGGACGCTGACCTGGACCTGGAACGAGTACACGCAGTCCCTGAGGAGCGCAGCATGAGGGTGACCTTCAACGCCAACGGCCGCGAGGTCGAGGCAGACGACGTCTGGGAGGGCGAGAGCCTGCTCTTCATGCTCCGCGAGCGGCTGGGCCTGCCGGGCTCCAAGAACGCCTGCGAGCAGGGCGAGTGCGGTTCCTGCACGGTCTACCTGGACGGTGCGCCGGTCTGCAGCTGCCTGGTCGCGGCCGGACAGGTGCAGGACCGCGAGGTCCGCACCGTCGAGGGCCTGGCCGACGAGAACGGCCTGGACCCGGTGCAGCAGGCGTTCGTCGACGCCGGCGCCGTCCAGTGCGGTTTCTGCACCCCGGGCCTGCTGGTGCAGACCCACGACCTGCTGGAGCGCGAGCCGCAGCCCAGCGACAGCGACATCCGCGAGGCCCTGTCCGGGAACCTCTGCCGCTGCACCGGCTACGAGAAGATCATGGACGCCGTCCGCCTCGCCTCCGCCCGCAAGTGTCACCAGTCGGAGGTGTCCCAGTGACGATCAAGACGCAGACGACAAGAACGATCCGCGGCGAGAAGAACCTCCAGGACATCACCACGGCGCACCCGGACGGCATCGGCGGCTCGCCACTGCGCCCGGACGGCACGCTGAAGGTCAAGGGCGAGTTCGCCTACTCCTCGGACCTGTGGCACGAGGACATGCTGTGGGGCATGGCGCTGCGCTCGCCGCACGCCCACGCGAAGATCCTCTCGGTGGACATCTCCGAGGCGCTCACCCTGCCCGGCGTCTACGCCGTGATGACCCACGAGGACATCCCCGGCAGCAAGTTCTACGGCCTGGAGATCCAGGACCAGCCGGCGCTGGCCATGGACAAGATCCGCTACCACGGCGAGGCCATCGCCATCGTCGCGGCGGACCACCCGGAGACCGCCCGCCGCGCCCTCGCGAAGGTCAAGGTCGAGTACGAGGTACTCCCCCCGATCACCACCGAGGAGCAGTGCCTGGACCCGGAGACCTACGGCTACGTGCACGACCCGGCCGAGTACAAGGGCCACGCCTCCGGCAACATCGTGCACCAGCAGAAGGTCGTCTCCGGCCTCGGGGTGAACGACGACGTCCGCGCGCTCGCCGACGTGATCGTCACCTCCGACTACGAGGTCGGCATGCAGGACCAGGCCTTCCTCGGCCCGGAGTCCGGCCTGGCGGTGCCCGCCGAGGACGGCGGCATCGACCTCTACGTCGCCACCCAGTGGCTGCACGTGGACCGTCAGCAGGTCGCCCCGGTGCTCGGTCTGCCCGAGAACAAGCTGCGGCTCACCCTGGCCGGTGTCGGCGGCGCCTTCGGCGGCCGCGAGGACCTGTCCATGCAGATCCACGCCTGCCTGCTGGCGCAGCGCACCGGAAAGCCCGTCAAGATCGTGTACTCCCGCGAGGAGTCCTTCTTCGGGCATGTGCACCGCCACCCCGCGAAGATGCGCTACGAGCACGGCGCCACCCGCGACGGCAAGCTGGTCTACATGGAGGCCCGGATCGTGCTGGACGGCGGCGCCTACGCCTCCGCCTCCCCGGCCGTGGTCGGCAACGCCTCCTCGCTGAGCGTCGGCCCCTACGAGATCCCCAACGTCAACGTGCTGGCGGTGGCCCTCTACAGCAACAACCCCTCCTGCGGCGCGATGCGCGGCTTCGGCGCGGTCCAGGCCTGTTTCGCCTACGAGACCCAGCTGGACAAGCTCGCCGCCGAGCTGGGCATGGACCCGGTGGAGCTGCGCCAGCTCAACGCCGTCTCGCAGGGCTCGTACCTGCCGACCGGTCAGATGATCGACGCCCCGGCCCCGGTGGCCGAGCTGCTGCAGAAGGTCAAGGACCTGCCGCTGCCGCCGGCCCTGGACACCACCCACCTCGACATCCGCGAGCTGCCGGGCGCGCTGTCCAACACCTCGCACGGTGAGGGCATCGTCCGCGGCGTCGGCTACGCGGTCGGCCTGAAGAACGTCGGCTTCTCCGAGGGCTTCGACGACTACTCGACCGCGCGGGTCCGGCTGGAGGTCATCGGCGGCGAGCCGGTGGCCATGGTGCACACCGCGATGGCCGAGGTCGGCCAGGGCGGCGTCACCGTCCACGGGCAGATCGCCCGTACCGAGCTGGGCGTCGAGCGGGTCACCATCCACCCGGCCAACACCGAGGTCGGCTCGGCGGGTTCCACCTCCGCGTCGCGGCAGACCTACATGACCGGCGGCGCGGTGAAGCTGGCCGCCGAGGCGGTCCGCAACGAGCTGCTCAACCTGGGGCGTTCGCGCTACGGCTGGACCTACAACGACATGTCGCTGGTCGGCGGCAAGGTGGTCTCGGCCTCGGCCGGCGTGCTGATCTCCATGGTCGACCTGCTCGGGGACCAGGCCATCGACCTGACCCGGGAGCACCACCACCGGCCGACCGTCCCCTTCGACAAGGAGACCGGACAGGGCTTCGGCCACGTCCAGTACACCTTCTGCGCGCACCGCGCCGTGGTGGACGTCGACGTCGAGCTGGGTCTGGTCAAGGTGGTCGAGCTGGCCGCCGCGCAGGATGTCGGCAAGGCGCTCAACCCGCTGTCGGTGATCGGCCAGATCCAGGGCGGTTCCACCCAGGGCCTCGGTCTGGCGGTGATGGAGGAGATCATCACCAAGGACGGCAAGGTGCGGAACCCCTCCTTCACCGACTACCTGATCCCCACCATCCTGGACACCCCGCCGCAGCCGGTCGAGATCCTCGAACTCGCGGACCCGCACAGCCCGTACGGACTGCGCGGTGTGGGCGAGGCCCCCACCCTCTCCTCCACCCCCGCGATCGTCTCGGCCATCCGCGCCGCGACCGGCCTGGCACTGAACCGGGTCCCGGTCCGTCCGGAGCACATCACCGGCACCTGACGGTCCATCGATTCTTCCCCGGGGCGGACGTCCAGTCTTCCCACTGCCGCCCCGGGGAGCACGACCGCAGCACCGCACCACCCGCGGTGACCGCGGTACACCCGGCACCACCAGTCAGTACCCAGCAGTGAAGAGCCTTCCATGCAGTACCCGCACGCGCACGACCGGATCAGCACCGCCCGCTGCGGTACACCGCCCTCGCCGGGGCCGTACCCAGAGCCAGCAGCACCAGCGCGCCGTACCGTCCCCTGCACCCCCCACCTGACGGGCCCCAGGCCGGCCGCGAGCCCCACCCCAACCCCCTATGAACCTTGGGAGTGGAACCCGTGACCCAGATCCCCACGGAATCCAGAGTTACCGCTGAGAACGAGGCCGCGACCCCGTCAGCACCCACCGCACCGAAGCACGCGCTGGACGCGTACTTCAGGATCAGCGCCCGGGGGTCCTCCCTCGGCAACGAGATCCGCGGCGGCCTCACCACCTTCATGGCTATGGCCTACATCCTGTTGCTCAACCCGATCATCCTGTCGGTCGCGGACGTCAACGGGAACCATCTCAACCACGCGCAGGTCACCACCGCCACCGCGCTCGCCGCGGCGGTCACCACGATCCTGCTCGGCGTGGTCGGCAACGCGCCGCTCGCCGCGGCCGCCGGCCTGAGCGTGTCCAACACCCTCGCCGCCGTGATGGCCCCTCATGTGACCTGGCCACAGGCCATGGGTCTCTGCGTCATCTACGGTCTCGTGATCGTGCTCATGGTCGTCTCCGGCCTCCGAGAGATGATCATGAACGGCATACCGCTGGCGCTGAAGCACGCCATCACCATCGGCATCGGCCTGTTCATCGCGCTGATCGGCCTGGTGAACGCCGGCTTCGTGAACCGCCTCCCGGACGCCGCCCACTCCCCCACCCCCATGGGCCTGGGCATCAACAACAACCTCCAGGGCTGGCCGGTCCTGATCTTCTGCGTGACGCTGCTGACGATCTTCGTGCTGCAGGTCCGCAAGGTCCGCGGCGCCATCCTGATCGGCATCGTCTTCGGCACCGTGCTCTCGCTGGTCGTCCAGGCGATCGCCAAGCTGCCCGACTCGGCCTGGGGCGAGGCGGTGCCCAAGTTCCCCGGCAACCCGGTCTCCGCCCCGAACTTCGGCCTCTTCGGCCACGTCGACCTGTTCGGCGCCTTCGGCAGCAACGGCATGGGCGCGCTGAGCGCGGGCTTCGCGGTCTTCGCCCTGGTCCTGGCCGGCTTCTTCGACGCGATGGCCACCATCATCGGCATCGGCACCGAGGCCGGACTGGCCGACAAGCAGGGCCGCATGCCCGGCCTGTCCAAGGCGCTGTTCGTCGACGGTGCGGGCGGTGCCATCGGCGGCCTCGCCGGCGCCTCCGGCCAGACCGTGTTCATCGAGTCCGCGACCGGCGTCGGCGACGGTGCCCGTACCGGCCTCTCCAGCGTCGTGACCGGTACGGTCTTCGCGCTGATGCTGTTCTTCACACCGCTGGCGAGCATGGTCCCCGGCCAGGTCGCCGCCGCGGCCCTGGTGGTCATCGGCTCGATGATGCTCTCCCAGGCCCGCCACATCGAGTGGTCGGACCGCGAGATCGCCATCCCGGCCTTCCTCACCGTCGCGCTGATGCCGTTCACCTACTCCATCACCGCCGGTGTGGGCGCGGGCGTCATCTCCTACTGCGTCATCAAGGCCGGCAACGGCAAGTGGCGCGAGCCCGGCATCCTGATGTGGGCCCTGTCCGTGGTGTTCGTGGTGTTCTTCGCCCTGCACCCGCTCAAGGACTGGCTCGGCATCCACTAGCGGTCCCGCACAGCAGGTCCCGTACCGCCCCCTCCCCGGCCTTGGCCACACTGATCCCCGACCACACCATCCGCGCGAAGGAGCCACCATGCAGGACATCGCCGAGCAGCTGAACGCCTGGCATTCCGCTGGACGCGCCTTCGCCGTGGCCACCGTGGTGTCCGTCTCCGGGAGCGCCCCGCGCGACCCCGGAGCGGCACTGGCCGTGGACTCCGACGGCGAGGCCGTCGGCAGTGTGTCCGGAGGCTGCGTGGAGGGGGCGGTCTACGAGCTGTGCCAGGAGGCGCTCGGCACCGGCCGCCCGGTGCTGCACCGCTTCGGCTTCTCCGACGACGACGCCTTCGCGGTCGGGCTGACCTGCGGCGGCATCATCGACGTGTTCGTCCAGCCGGTCACCCCCGGCGCCTCGGCCGGCCTGGACGCGGCCCTGGCCTACGTCCACTCCGGCACCGCGGTCGCCGTGGTCCGGATCATCGACGGCCCCGGGGAACTGCTCGGCGCCTGCGTCGCGGTCACCGCCGACGCCCACCACGGCTCGCTGGCCGAGCACGGCTCGCTGGCCGAGCACGGACGCGCCGCGCTGGAGAACTCCGCGGTGCTGCAGGCCCGGGCCATGCTCGACGCCGGCCGGACCGGGCAGTTCACGCTGGCCCTGGACGGCCGCCCCTGCGCTCCCACTGACGCACCGACGGGCGCCGCCGCCGAGGCCGCCACCTTCTTCGTCGAGTCGCACGTCCCGGCCCCCCGGATGATCGTCTTCGGCGCCATCGACTTCGCCGCCGCCGTGGCCCGGATCGGCGGCTTCCTGGGCTACCACGTCACCGTCTGCGACGCCCGCCCGGTCTTCGCCACCCGGCGCCGCTTCCCCACCGCCGACGAGGTGGTGGTCGACTGGCCGCACCGCTACCTGGACGCCGAGGCCGCCGCCGGCCGTCTCGACGGGCGAACCGCCCTGTGCGTGCTCACCCATGACGCCAAGTTCGACATCCCGCTGCTGGAACGGGCGCTGCGGATGCCGCTCGGCTTCGTCGGCGCGATGGGCTCGCGCCGGACCCACGACGAGCGCCTGGAGCGGCTGCGCGAGGTCGGCCTCACCGAGGTCGAGCTGAACCGGCTGCGCTCCCCCATCGGCCTGGACCTGGGCGCGCGCACCCCGGAGGAGACCGCGGTCGCGGTGGCCGCCGAGATCGTCGCCCACCGCCGCGGCGGCTCCTGCCTCCCGCTCAGCGCCCACAACGGCCCGATCCACCACGACCACCCGCTCCGCGCCGAGGAGCAGCCCCGCCGGATAGCCTGACCGGCTCGCAGCTCGGCGACCGGCAACACGTCGCAGACCAGCAGCATGTGGCAGACCAGCAGACGGCGCCGCCCACGTTCCCTGTGGGCGGCGCCGTTCGTCGTCACCGGGTCGCGTCGTCACCGGCGGGAGGGTCAGAGCGCGAGGGCGAGCAGGACCGGGGCGGCACGGGCGGCGAGGGTCTCGGCGGCGTCGCGGAGCCGGTAGGCCTGCTGCAGCGGCAGGCTGAAGGCCAGGCACCCGACACTGGCGCCGGCGGTGACCGGGACGGCCGCGCAGACCGTACCGAGGGCGTACTCCTGCAGGTCGAGCACCGGGACGGTGGCCGGCTGGCGGTCCAGGCGGTGCAGCAGCACGTCGTCGTCGACCATGGTGCGGGAGGTGAAGCGGGTGACCGGGTGGCGGCTGAGGTGCTCCCTGCGGGCGTCGTGGTCGAGCTGGCCCAGCAGGCACTTGCCGATGGCGCTGGCGTGGCCGGTGGCCCGAAAGTCCACCCACTCGTGCACGCTCGGCGCGGTGGGGCCGTCCACCACGGCGTCGACCGAGACCTCGCCGTCCTGGTAGCGGCTGAAGTAGACGGCGGCGCCCAGTTCGTCGCGGAGCGAGGCGAGTCTGGACAGCAGCCGGGACTGCATCATCTGCTCGCGGCTGCCCTGGCCGAGAGCGGCCAGGGCGCCGCCGAGGACGTAGCCGCCGTCGTCGAGCGGCTGCAGGTACTCCTCGCGGGCCAGGGAGCGCAGCAGCCGGCGCACCACCTCGACCGGGAGCCGGAGTTCCCGGGCCAGCTCGGCCGCGGTCGCGCCACAGGGCCTGCGGTCCACCGCCTCCAGGATCCGCAGGGTGCGCTGCACCGTACTGCGCGGTCCGGGCGCGGCCTGGTCCCGGTCGGTCTGCCGACTGCTGTTGCGGGTCGCCATACCCATCAGACTATCCGTCAACTGGGCTGATGGGCACGGCGACGACGCGGTGGAACGGGTCAGCCGGGCTGCTCGGTGCGGATCACCGAGAACACCGCGCCCCAGGGGTCGCGCAGGGTGGCCACGCGACCGAAGGGGGAATCCGTCGGCGGCAGGATGACGCTCGCGCCGGTCTTCACCGCCTGGTCGACGGTGGTGTCGGTGTCCTCCACCGCGAAGTAGGTCATCCAGTGCGAGGGCACCTCGGGGATGAACGGCGGCTCGGTCATCGCCTGCAGGCCGCCGACCGGACGGCCCCCGATGTCCAGGGTGCGGTAGCCGGGCGCCTGCTCCATCGGCGTGACGTCCACGCCGAAGGCCTTGTGGTAGAAGGCGGCGGAGGCGTCGGCGTTCCGGGTGTTGCACTCGTTCCAGGTGATCGCGCCGTGCTCGTTGACCAGTTGGGCGCCGAAGAACTCGCCGCGGCCCCAGACGCCGAAGACCGCCCCGGCCGGGTCGCTGGCGACGAACATCCGGCCGAACTTCAGCACGTCCATGGGCGGCATCAGCACCTTGCCGCCGGCCGACTCGATCCTGGCGAGGGTGACGTCCGCGTCGTCGCTGGCCAGGTAGGTGGTCCAGACGGTCGGGGTGGACGGGTCCATCGACGGGCCGATGCCGGCCACCGGCCGGCCCTTCTGGGTGCACATCGCGTAGCCGCCGGTCTCCGGCGGGCCCGGCTCGCCCTGCCAGCCGAACAGGTCCTGGTAGAAGTCCAGGGCGGCACGCTGGTCGGGGACCATCAGGTCGACCCAGCAGGGAGTGCCGGGCGCGTACGGGGCGTTGACTTCGGGCATCGGTGCAGCCTCCGGATCGGAGCGTACGGACGGACCCCCCGCGGACACTCTTCACCTTCCGCAGTCGCTTCGCTACCGGACACGCGGACGTGTCCGGTAACGCACGGAGCGGGCCCCGGTGCGGCGTTGCACCGGGGCCCGCTGGTTCCGTGTGGCCGGACGAGAGCCGGGGTCAGCTCTCCTCGGCGTTGCGGATCGCCTCGACCGCGGCCTGCAGGCGCTTGCCGTAGTCGGCGTCCGCGGCGTGGAAGAACGGGAGCACGCGCTCGACCACGTCGTCACGGCCGACCGAGCCGATGGAGCCGGCCAGGTTGGCGATCAGGCGGGACTTCTCGCCCGCCGACATCAGCCGGTACAGCTCGCCGGCCTGGAAGAAGTCGTCGTCCTTGGCGTGTGCCGGGGCGACGTGGGCGCCGGTCCAGCCGGACACCGCGGTGGGCGCGGACAGGGCCTGGTCGGTCTGGCGCGGGCCGTCGTACGAGTTCGGCTCGTAGTTCTTGGCGCGGCCGGCCGCGTTGACCGCGCCCAGGCCGTCGCGGCCGTAGTTCTGCGCGGTGATGGCCTTGGGGGCGTTGACCGCGAGCTGGGTGTGGTTCACGCCCAGGCGGTAGCGGTGCGCGTCCGCGTAGGCGAACAGCCGGCCCTGGAGCATCTTGTCGGGCGACGGGCCGATGCCGGGCACGAAGTTGTTCGGCGAGAACGCTGCCTGCTCGACCTCGGCGAAGACGTTGTCGGGGTTCCGGTTCAGGACCAGACGGCCGACCTTCTGCAGCGGGTAGTCCGCGTGCGGCCACACCTTGGTGAGGTCGAACGGGTTGAAGCGGTAGTCGGCCGCGTCGGCCACCGGCATCAGCTGCACGTGCACGGTCCAGGACGGGAAGATGCCCCGCTCGATCGCCTGGTGCAGGTCGCGCTGGTGGCTGTCGGCGTCCTGGCCGACCAGTTCGGCGGCCTGGGCGCCGTCCAGCGAGCGGATGCCCTGGTTGGTCTTGAAGTGGTACTTCACCCAGTAGGCGGAGCCGTCGGCGGCGGTCCACTGGTAGGTGTGCGAGCCGTAGCCGTTCATGTGACGGTAGGACGCCGGGATGCCGCGGTCGCCGAACAGCCAGGTGATCTGGTGCAGCGACTCGGGCGAGTAGGACCAGTAGTCCCAGACGTTGTCCGCCTCCTGGATGCCCGTGAACGGGTCGCGCTTCTGGGAGTGGATGAAGTCGGGGAACTTGATCGGGTCCTTGATGAAGAACACCGGGGTGTTGTTGCCGACGAGGTCGTAGTTGCCCTCCTCGGTGTAGAACTTCAGCGCGAAGCCGCGCGGGTCGCGCACCGCGTCGCCGGCGCCGAGGTTGCCCGCGACGGTGGAGAAGCGCAGGAACACCTCAGTGCGCTTGCCGACCTCGCCGAGGAAGTTCGCCCGGGTGTAGGCGCTGACGTCGTCGGTGACCTCGAAGTGGCCGTAGGCGCCGGAGCCGCGGGCGTGGACCACGCGCTCCGGGATGCGCTCACGGTTGAAGCGGGCCAGCTTCTCGATCAGCTGCTGGTCCTGGATCAGCACCGGGCCGCCGATGCCCGCCTGCGCGGAGTTCTGGTTGTCCGCGACCGGCGCGCCGGCCTCGGTGGTCAGGATGTCAGACATGGGAGTACCTCAAAATGTGACGTGAAGGGTGGGGACGTTGGGGGGCGACTGCTGGGCGGGCCGTCGTCAGACGCCCAGCAGCCGCCAGATCGCGGCCCGGCGGCGGGAGGTCTCCGCACCGTCGGGGGTGTCGGCGGGCTGCAGCGCGGCCTCCGCCGACCGCACCGAGGCGGTGTCGGCGAGGGGGCGGGCGGCGGTGACGGCCGCCGCCTCGGCCGCGGTGAGCCCGGCCTCGGTGAGCGCCTGCACGGCTTCGGCCGCCGGGACCAGGTTCAGCCAGCGCAGCGCCAGCGCGGCCTGGCCGGCCTCGGTGAGCCGCCCGGTGAGCCGCAGCCGGGCCACACCACCGTCCGGGTAGACGTTGAGGCGGGCCGCGGTCACCGGGCGCTGCGGCTCGACCCGGACCCGGTGCCGGGTGTCGGGCTGCAGCCGGGTGCGCGGCAGCAGGTCGAACCACTCGCCGGACTCGTCACGGCCGGAGACCGAGGCCCAGCCGGGGCAGTTGGCGACGAAGTGGGTGGTGTCGATCTCGATCGCCAGCACCTCGCCGGTGCCGGCCAGGTCGAGCTCGACCCAGTCGTTGTCCTTGTTGCGCCGCCGCCGGGTCTCCCAGCCCTCGCCCATGACCGCGGCGCGGCCCAGGGAGTTGAGGTTGTGCGGGGAGGAGAAGTAACGGTCCGAGGCACCGGTGGCGACCCCGCCGTGCTCCTGCGCGGCCAGGTCGAAGGTGAGTCCGGCCAGGTCGCGCGGGTCGGCGACGACCTCGCCGTGCACCCGCAGCCGGGCCACGCCGCCGTCCGGGAAGATGTTCAGCCGGACGTGGGTGAAGCGCTGCTCCACCTCCACCGGGAACTCGTGCACGGTGTCGCCCCTGAGCGCGGTGCGCGGCACGATCTCGACCCACTCGGCCCGCGCCAGCTCGGCCGGCGAGGGCAGACCGGGCACGGAGGCGGCCTGGACCGAGCCGGCCTCCGGGTAGTTGCCGGTGAAGTGGGCGGTGTCGACGATCACGCCGCGGATCACCCCGGCCGCGCCGAGCCGGATCACGGCCCAGTCGTGGTCCTCGTCGGTCGGGTGCGGCTCCTCGGCGGAGACGCCGCGGCGGCGGCGGCTCTCCCAGCCGTCCATGATCTGGCCCTTGTGGCCGAAGGTGTGCGGACGGAACTCGGCCGCCGCCGCGACGAGCAGGTTCTCCTTCTCGGCGAAGGTCTCGTCGTTGCTGTCGACCACACCGGCGCCCAGGCTGCGCGCCGCGAGGTTGACCAGTTCGGTGAAGGCGGCGGGACTCTGACTGTCGGTCATGCTTCTCCTCGGGCGATGATGCGGCCGATGGGACGGGCGTCCGCGCCCAGTTCCAGCGCCCGGCCGCGGAGCCAGGTGGTGCGGACGGCGCCGGTCAGCGTGCGGCCTGCGTACGGGGTGACGGGGTTGCGGTGGTGCAGGCCGTCGGGGTCGACGGCGAAGTCCGCGTCGGGGTCGAAGGCGACCAGGTCGGCGTCCAGGCCGGGGGCGATGGCGCCCTTCGTGGCCAGCCCGACCAGGGCCGCCGGGCCCGAGCTCATCCAGCGCACCACGTCGCTGAGGGCGAAGCCGCGGCTGCGGGCCTCGGTCCAGATCGCGGCCAGGCCCAGCTGCAGCGAGGCGATACCGCCCCAGGCGGCGGCGAAGTCGCCGTCGCCGCCGTAGCGGGCGAGGTGCTTGAGGTCCGGGGTGGACGGCGAGTGGTCCGAGACCACGGCCGCGAACTCGCCGTCCGCCAGCGCCTGCCAGAGCAGGTCGCGGTTGGCGTCGTCCCGGATCGGCGGACAGCACTTGAAAGCGGTGTCCCCGTCGGGGACCTGCTCGGCGGCCAGGGTGAGGTAGTGCGGGCAGGTCTCGGCGGTGACCTGGACACCCTCGGCGCGCGCCGCCCGCAGCAGCGGCAGCACGGCGGCGGAGGACACGTGCAGGATGTGCACCCGGGCGCCGGTGCGCCGGGCCAGCTCCAGCAGCGTGCTGACGGCGGTGGTCTCGGAGTCGTCCGGACGCGAGGCGAGGAAGTCGGCGTAGCGGGGGCCGGGCGTGTGCGGCGCGGCGTCCAGGACCGCCGGGTCCTCGGCGTGGATGATCGCCAGGGCGCCGATCCGGGCCTGCTCGGTCAGCGCCTGCTCCAGCTGCGCGCCGGTCAGGTGCGGGAACTCGTCCACCCCGGAGGGGGCGAGGAAGCTCTTGAAGCCGAACACCCCGGCCGCGTGCAGCGGTTCGAGGTCGGCGGTGTTGCCGGGGATCGCACCGCCCCAGAGGCCGACGTCCACGAAGGTCCGGCCCTCGGCCGCCTTCCGCTTGGCCTCCAGCCCTTCCAGGGTGGTGGTCGGCGGGATCGAGTTGAGCGGCATGTCGACCACCGTGGTGACCCCGCCGGCCGCGGCCGCCCGGGTGGCGGTGGCGAAGCCCTCCCACTCGGTCCGGCCGGGCTCGTTCACATGCACATGGGTGTCGACCAGACCGGGCAGCAGCGCGAGCTCGCCGAGATCGAACAGCTCGCCACCCGCGGGGGCCGTGCCGTAGTCGAGTACCTCGGCGATCCGGCCGTCGCGGACCACCACGTCCGCGGGGCGCTCACCCTCGGGGAGCACGGCACGGCGGGAGCGGAACACGGTGTACGGCGAGGCGGACAACAAAACCTCCGGGCTGGATCGGCGGGGCGGCTGCGGCCTCCCCGTCAAGGTGGCGAGTAGTGCAGGCACGGCGCGTTGCGGCTGGGAAAGCCGCAGGTGGGTGCCGTGCGACCGGAACAGCCAGGTGGTTTCAGGTAGGGCGAGCCTACGACCGCCTTCAACAAAACGTCAATGTTCTGATCGTCGGATCGTAGGCCTGTGTTCAGACGGCAGTGCTGCGGTCCGCGGCCAGTGGCAAGCGGCCCGGTTACAAGAACTCCGCGGCGAGCCGCTCCCCCGCGAGCTCGGCGAGTTCCGCCGCGCGGGTGATGCTGTCGCCCGGGGCGCCGTCCTGCGGCAGCAGGTCGCCGAGGGCGTAGGCGGCGGCGAAGCCGGCCTCGCGCCAGGCGGGCTCGTCCAGGTCGATGCGGCCGGCCACGGCCGCCACGGGAACCCCCGCCCCCGTAGCGGCCGCAGCGACCCCGGCGGGGGCCTTGCCGTGCAGTGTCTGCACGTCGAGGCATCCCTCGCCGGTAACGACCAGACGGGCTCCCCGCACCGCCTGGTCGAAACTCAGGAGATCGAGCAGCAGCTCGATCCCGGGCCGAAGCTTGGCGCCCAGCATGGCCAGCGCGCCGAAGCCCAGTCCGCCGGCCGCGCCGGCGCCGGGCGTCTCGCGCAGGTCGGTGCCGGTCAGCGCGGCGACGGCGTCGGCCCAGACGCCCAGCGCCCGGTCCAGCTCGGCCACGTCGGCGGGCGTCGCGCCCTTCTGCGGTCCGTAGACCGCGGGCGCGCCGCGCTCGCCCAGCAGCGGGTTGTCCACGTCGCTGGCGATCACCACCTCGACCCCGGCCAGGGTGTCCGCGAGCGGCCCCGGGTCGAGGGAGTGCAGTCGGCTCAGGGCGGCACCACCGGGCGGCAGCTCGGCGCCGGCGGCGTCGCGCAGTGTCACGCCGAGGGCCTGGACCATGCCGGCGCCGCCGTCGGTGCAGGCCACGCCGCCGAGACCGAGCACGATCCGGGTGCAGCCGAGCTCCAGGGCGCGGGCGATCAGCTGGCCGGTGCCGTAGCTGCCGGCCGCGAGCGGCGCCGGGACGCCGCCCGGCAGCAGCTGCAGGCCGCTGGCCTGGGCCGCCTCGATGACCGCGGTGCGGTCCAGCACCGCGAGGGCCGCCTGCACCGGCTCGCCGGTGGGGCCGCTCACGGTGACCTCCTCGCGCCGGTAACCGGCCGCGAGCGCCGCCAGCACCGTGCCCTCCCCTCCGTCCGCGACCGGCAGCAGCCGGACCTCGGTACCGGGCGCGGCGCGGCGGATGCCGGCGGCGATCCGCTCGGCGGCCTCGGCGGCGGTGAGACTGCCCTTGAACTTGTCGGGGGCGATGACCACATGTCCGGTCGTCATCCGCTGCGGCGTCATGGGCGTCCTCACGATCGATGGTTGGAACAGTTCCTCCCGGCGGCGCGGGCACGACCGGATGGATCCCATTCTGGGACAGGTCACGCCGCCGGGAGGAAGCTCTGGTTCCCTCCCCGTGACCGGGGGCACGACCGGAAGGATCTCCGGCCACGGGGAGAGGTAGGTGGGGGGGTCCCGTCAGAAGGGTGAACAGGACCCCCGGCTCAGGAGAGCGTGTTCAGCAGCGCCGTCGGCGCGTCCGAGGCCTGCTCGGCGACCGGCTCGAACTCGTTGACCGAGTCCAGCCCGGCGCCGCCCATGGAGACGTTGGTGACGCGCTCCAGGATGACCTCGACGACCACCGGCACCCGGAACTCCGCGGCCAGCTTCTTGGCCTGCTCGAAGGCGGCGCCCAGCTCGTTCGGGTCGAAGACCCGGATGGCCTTGCAGCCCAGGCCCTCGGCGACCTTGACGTGGTCCACGCCGTAGCCGTTGACCTCGGGAGCGTTGATGTTCTCGAAGGACAGCTGGACGTGGTAGTCCATGTCGAACGCGCGCTGCGCCTGACGGATCAGACCCAGGTAGGCGTTGTTCACCAGGACGTGGATGTAGGGGATGTTGAACTGCGCGCCGACGGCCAGCTCTTCGATCATGAACTGGAAGTCGTAGTCGCCGGAGAGCGCGACGACCGTGCCCTCGGGGTCGGCGGTGGCGACGCCCAGCGCGGCCGGCAGGGTCCAGCCCAGCGGACCGGCCTGGCCGGCGTTGATCCAGTGCCGCGGCCCGTAGACGTGCAGCATCTGCGCGGCCTGGATCTGCGACAGGCCGATGGTCGTGACGTAGCGGGTATCACGGCCGAAGGCCTTGTTCATCTCCTGGTAGACCCGCTGCGGCTTGACCGGGATGTTGTCGAAGTCGGTCTTGCGCAGCAGCCGGCCCTTGCGCTCCTGGCAGCTCTCGGCCCACGCGGAGCGGTCCTTGAGCGCGCCGGCGGCCTTGCGCTCCCGCGCGACCTCGACGAACAGCTCCAGGGCGGCCCTGGCGTCCGAGGCGATGCCCAGGTCCGGCGCGAAGACCCGGCCGATCTGGGTCGGCTCGATGTCGACGTGGACGAAGGTGCGGCCCTCGGTGTACTGGTCCAGGGCGCCGGTGTGGCGGTTGGCCCAGCGGTTGCCGATGCCGAGCACGAAGTCCGACTCCAGCAGCGTCGCGTTGCCGTAGCGGTGCGAGGTCTGCAGGCCGACCATGCCGGCCGTCAGCGCGTGGTCGTCCGGGATCGAGCCCCAGCCCATCAGGGTCGGGACCACCGGGACGCCGGTCAGCTCGGCGAACTCGACCAGCAGCTCGGAGGCGTCGGCGTTGATGACGCCGCCACCGGAGATGATCAGCGGCTTCTCGGCGGCCTGGAGCAGGTCCAGCGCCTTCTCGATCTGCGCCCGGGTCGCCGACGGCTTGTAGACCGGCAGCGGCTCGTACAGGTCGATGTCGAACTCGATCTCGGTCAGCTGGACGTCGATCGGCAGGTCGATCAGCACCGGGCCGGGACGGCCCGAACGCATCAGGTGGAAGGCCTGCTGGAACACGCCGGGGACCTGCGCGGCCTCCAGGACCGTGGTCGCCGCCTTGGTCAGCGGCTTGGCGATGGAGGAGATGTCGACGGCCTGGAAGTCCTCCTTGTGCAGCTTGGCCACCGGCGCCTGGCCGGTGATGCACAGGATCGGGATCGAGTCCGCGGCGGCCGAGTAGAGGCCGGTGATCATGTCGGTGCCGGCCGGGCCGCTGGTGCCGATGCAGACACCGATGTTGCCGGCCTTGGCGCGGGTGTAACCCTCCGCCATGTGCGACGCGCCCTCGACGTGGCGGGCCAGGATGTGGGTCAGCCCGCCGTTGGTCCGCATCGCGGAGTAGAACGGGTTGATCGCCGCACCGGGCAGACCGAAGAGGTGGGTGACGCCCTCACGCTTGAGGATCTCCACCGCGGCCTGAGCGGCTGTCATACGAGCCATTGAGGTCTCCTGCTGCTGTCGGGTGAGGTCAGTTGACGGTGCGGCCGGCGAGGCGCTCGACGCCGCGCAGCAGGGCCGAGTGGTCCAGCGAACCGTCGCCGTTGGCACGGGCCGAGGCGACCAGCTGGGCCACCAGCGAACCGAGCGGCAGCGGGGCCTCGACCGCGCGGGCGGCGGAGGTGACGATGCCCATGTCCTTGTGGTGCAGGTCGATCCGGAAGCCCGGGGCGAACTCGCGGTTGACCATGTTGGCCTTCTTGCGGTTCAGCACGGTGGAGCCGGCCAGGCCGCCCGCGAGGACGTCCAGCGCGGCCTGCAGGTCGACGCCAGCGTTCTCCAGGAACACCACGGCCTCGGCCACGACCTGGATGTTGACGGCCACGATCAGCTGGTTGGCGGCCTTGACGGTCTGGCCGGCGCCGGCCGGGCCGACGTGGATGACCGTGGTGCCCAGCACGTCGAACAGCGGCTTGGCCTCGGCGAAGTCCGCCGCCTCGCCGCCGACCATGATGGAGAGCACGGCCTCCACGGCGCCGGCCTCGCCACCGGAGACGGGGGCGTCCAGGGTGCGGATGCCCTTCTCCTTGGCGGCGGCGGCGACCTTGATCGAGGTCTGCGGGGTGATGCTGCTCATGTCGATGACGAGCGCGCCGGCCCTGGCATTCTCCAGGACGCCACCCTCACCCAGGATGACCTGCTCGACCTGCGGGTCGGCGGGGACCATGGTGATCACGACATCGGCGTCGGCGACTGCCTCGGCGATGCTGGAGGCACCCTTGCCACCGGCCGCGACGAGCTTGTCGATCGCGTCCTGCTGGAGGTTGAAGCCGGTGACGGTGTGGCCGGCCTTGACCAGGTTGGCTGCCATGGGGCTGCCCATGATGCCGAGGCCGATGAACGCGATGCTGCGGGACATGTCGTGCTCCTAATGAGGGTCAGTCAAGTTCAGAGGGGAACCGGTTACTACCTGGGGGCGCGGGGAACTGCGCGCGAAACCACGCACCTGCCCGCAGGCGCTCCTGGACGCCGAGTGACTAGCTGCGGGCGCTGCCGCGCAGGCCCCGCGGAAGCCACCCGAGGGTGTCCACCGAGGCCACGCCGGCTGCCGGCTTGTACTCCAGGCCGATGTAGCCGCCGTATCCCACCGCGTCGAGGCGGCCGAGCAGCGCGGCGAAGTCGAGCTCGCCCGTGCCGGGCTGGTTCCGCTGCGGCGAGTCCGCGATCTGCACGTGGCCGATGCGGTCCGCGTAGGTGTCGATGACCTGGGGCAGATCCTCGCCGTTCCGGGCCAGGTGGTACAGATCGCACAAGAAGTAGGTGTTGCCCAGGCCGGTGGCCTCGTTCACGGCGTCCACCACGGACACCGCGTCCTTGCTGGACAGCAGTCCGTACTGCGGGGCCTCGGGAGCGTTCAGAGCTTCCACCAAGAGGATTCCGCCGATGGCGTGCGTAGCGTGGGCGGCCAGCGCGAGGTTCTCCAGCGCCAGTGCGTCCTGCACCGCGAGGTCCAGGCCCTCGACCCGGTTGCCGTAGAGCGCGTTGAGCGCCTTGCAGCCCAGGGAGTCGGCGAGACCGACGGCCACCGCGATGTTGTCGCGGAACTGCTGGGAGTCCTCCGGGCGGGACAGCAGGCCCTTGGAGCCGGCGGCCATGTTGCCGGCGTCGAAGTTGAGGCCGGTGAGCTGGACGCCGGCGTCGGTGAACGCGCGGCGCAGGGCGTCGAGCTCGCTCTGCGGCGGGGTGGGCCCGTCGAGGGTCCACCAGATCTCGGCGGCGTCGAAGCCGGCCGCTGCCGCCGCCGCGGGGCGCTCCACCAGCGGCAGCTCGGTGAAGAGCGTCGAGAGGTTGACGGTCCAGCGCTGGTCGAGCCAGTTCGGTGCGGCGGCGGTCATGAAGTCACCCATCCAATTCCACAATGCGGAAGCAAGATTCTGCTTGATGGAACTATCGCATGAGGCCTCACCGGACTGTCAAGGCCAACGGCAACAAAATGTTGAAGCTGCCCGAATCTCGCTCTCCAGGCGCCGGGAACCCCCGCTTCGCACCGTCGGATACGCTGCGCCCGTGCGATTGAAGGTGGAGTTCACGACAGAGCCGTTCGCACTCGACGGCTTCCCCGACCATGCGAAGGCCGCCCGGCGCGCGGTGGACGAGGCAGGGCTGACGGTCGACGTCGGCCCCTTCGGCACCAGCGCCGAGGGCGAGGCCGACGACGCCCTGGCCGCGGTCACCCGGCTGCTCAGGGACAGCCTCGCCAGCGGCGCGACCCGGATCTCGGTCCAGGTCAGCACCCTGGACGCGGACGGCACCCCGATAGCGGACCGAGAGGAGCAGTCCGGATGAGCGCCCTGGACCATCCGCTGGCCGAGGCCATCAAGCCGCTGCTGGACGCCGTGGGCGCCACCGCGGTCGCCCCGGGCGAGGCCCGGCCCGACGACGTGGTGCTGGAGTGGGATCAGCAGCCGGCCGTGGCCGTACGGCTGCCCGGCCTGGAGAGCGCGCTGGACCGGCTGCTGGGCGAGGTGCGCCGGCAGTTCGGCGGCGCCGACCTGGCCGTCCTGGACCGCGCCAGCAAGCAGCGGGTCGTCGCCCAGCTGGAGGAACGCGGCGCGTTCACCATCCGGCACGGCGTGGAGACCGTCGCGGCGGCCCTCGGGGTCAGCCGCTTCACCGTGTACAACTACCTCAACCGCCAGCAGGCGGGCGGCAAGGACGCCTGAGCGCCCCCTCGGGGACGTACGGCGGGGACCCGATCCGCAGGTTTGTTCAACAAACTGTTGACGAAGCGGGGAGCGGGACTTAACTTTTGGTGACGCCCTTCTGAGGAGGTCACCCGTGGCCGAGTCCGCCACCTCCCCGCTTTCCCGCCTTGCCCGGCTGAACGGCGCCGCAGACGCCGCACTCGACGCCCAGCTGATCGAGATCTGCAGCAGCCCGACCTGGGCGACGCTGGTCCGTGCCGCCCGCCCCTGGGCGGACGCCGAGGCCCTGCACGCCGCCAACGCCACCGCGATGGCCGCTCTGGACGGGACCGACCTGCACGACGCCATGTCCGGCCACGCGCGCATCGGCAAGCCCAAGACCGACGACGCCACCTCGCAGCGCGAGCAGGCCGGCATCGACGGCGCGGCCGCCGCCCTGCTGGACGAGCTGCACGCCGCCAACGCCGGCTACGAGGCGAAGTTCGGCCACGTCTTCCTGATCTGCGCCACCGGCCGCACCGCGGAGACCATGCTGGCCGCGTTGCGCGAGCGCTTCGACAACGATGCGGCGACCGAGCGCGAGATCGTCCGCGGCGAGCTGCGGAAGATCAACGACATCCGCCTCGACCGGCTTCTGCACGACGTCTGACCACCTACAGCGTCTGACCACGTACAGCGTCCGACCACCTAGAGCTGACGGGTAACCATGACCTCCATCTCCACCCACGTGCTGAACACCAGCACCGGGCGCCCCGCCGAAGGGATCCCGGTCGAGCTGGCGCAGCGCGGCGCCGACGGCGGCTGGTCCGTCCTCGGCGCTTCCGGCACCGACGCCGACGGCCGCTGCAAGGACCTTCCGGTCCCGGCCCTGGCCGAGGGAACGGTGCTGCGCCTGACCTTCACCACCGAGGGCCCGTTCTTCCCCGAGGTCTCCATCGTCTTCGACGTGGACCCGGCCCAGGCCCACTACCACGTACCCCTGCTGCTGAACCCGTTCGGCTACTCCGTCTACCGAGGAAGCTAGATCTCTCATGGCTCACGTGCTTGGACAGAACCAGTACGGCAAGGCGGAGACCCGCGTCGTCCGCATCTACCGTGACACCACGCGTCACGAGATCAAGGACCTCAACGTCTCGGTCGCGCTCTCCGGCGACCTCGACGACGTCCACCTGACCGGCTCCAACGCCCACTGCCTGCCGACCGACACCACCAAGAACACGGTGTACGCGTTCGCCAAGGAGTACGGCATCGAGTCGGCGGAGGCCTTCGGCATCCACCTCGCCCGGCACTTCGTCGACAACAACGAGCCGATCCACCGGGCCCGGATCCGGATCGAGGAGTACACCTGGGACCGCATCCGGACCCCGGACAACTCCGCACGCTTCATAGGGTCCGAGGAGGTCGGGCACTCCTTCGTCCGCAACGGCGGCGAGATCCGTACCGCCGAGATCGTCTACGACGGCACCAGCTTCCAGGTCATCACCGGCCTGAAGGAGCTCACCGTGATGAACTCCACCAACTCGGAGTTCTGGGGCTACATCAAGGACAAGTACACCACCCTCAAGGAGGCGTACGACCGGATCCTGGCCACCCAGGTCACCGCCCGCTGGAAGCACTCCTGGAGCGGCGAGGAGACCCAGCCCAACTGGGAGCGCTCGTACACCCACGTACGCCGGCACCTGCTGGAGGCGTTCGCCGAGACCTACTCCTACTCGCTGCAGCAGACCCTGCACGCGATGGGCACCCGGGTGCTGAACAACCGCGCCGAGGTGGACGAGGTCCGCCTGGAGCTCCCCAACAAGCACCACTTCCTGGTCGACCTGGAGCCCTTCGGTCTCAAGAACAACAACGAGGTCTACTTCGCAGCGGACCGTCCCTATGGTTTGATCGAAGGTACCGTGCACCGCGAGGGCGTCACCCCGGTCATCCCGGTGGCCTGACCCGACAGGTCCGACCCCGAAGCCGTCTGGCCTCGAACAGACACCCCCCAGGGATTCTCCCGCCGTCCCGCCCTGGGCAGCACCATCCGACGGCGGTACCAGAGGGTGCGGCGGCAGGCCGCCGCTGCGCCCACCAGTCGCCGCCGAGGAGTCGAGCGCATGACCACCCTTCCCCCGCCCGCTGACGAGAGAATCGTCATCGAGAACGCCGCCATCGCCACCGTCGACGGCGCGGACAACGAGTACAGCCGCGGCCATGTGGTCATCGCCGGCAACGTGATCGAGTCGGTCGGCGAGGGCCCCGCCCCGCAGTGGCTCCAGGGTGTCACCCGCCGGATCAACGCCGAGGGCCATCTGGTCACCCCCGGCCTGGTCAACACCCACCACCACTTCTACCAGTGGATCACCCGCGGGCTGGCGCAGGACAACATCCTGTTCGACTGGCTGGTGGCGCTCTACCCGACCTGGGCCCGGATCGACGACAAGCTGATCCACGCCGCGGCGCAGGGCTCGGCCGCCGCGCTGCTGAAGTCCGGCTGTACCACCGCCAGCGACCACCACTACGTGTTCCCGAAGGACGGCGGCGACATCCTCGGCGCCGAGATCGAGGCCGTCGAGGAGCTGGGCCTGCGCTTCACCGCGCTGCGCGGCTCGATGGACCGCAGCAAGAAGGACGGCGGCCTGCCGCCGGACCACGCGGTCGAGAACACCGAGGACATCCTGATCGCCTCCGAGGCCGCCGTGGACCGCTACCACGACGCCACCTTCGGCTCCATGCTGCAGATCGCCATCGCGCCCTGCTCGCCGTTCTCGGTCTCCACCGAGCTGATGCGCGAGGCCGCGCTGCTGGCCCGCCGCAAGGGCGTACGGCTGCACACCCACGGCTCGGAGACGGCCGAGGAGGAGCAGTTCTGCAAGGAGCTGTTCGGCATGGGCCCGACCGACTACTTCGAGTCGACCGGCTGGCTCGGCGAGGACGTGTGGATGGCGCACTGCGTCCACATGAACGACTCCGACATCGCCAAGTTCGCCGAGACCGGCACCGGTGTCGCGCACTGCCCGTCCTCCAACGCCCGCCTCGCGGCCGGCATCGCCCGGGTCCCGGACATGCTCAAGGCCGGCGTCCCGGTGGGCCTCGGCGTCGACGGCACCGCCTCCAACGAGTCCGGTGAGCTCGGCACCGAGCTGCGCAACGCGCTGCTGATCAACCGCCTGCACGGCCGCCCGGACGCGCTGACCGCGCGCGGGTCGCTGCGCCTGGGCACCATGGGCGGCGCCCGGGTGCTCGGCCGGCAGAACGAGATCGGCTCCATCGAGGTCGGCAAGCTCGCCGACCTGGCGCTGTGGAAGATCGACGGCATCATGCACTCGTCCATCGCCGACCCGGTCGCGGCGCTGACCCTCGGCGCGCTTCCGCCGCTGTCGCTGCTGCTGGTCAACGGCCGCCCGGTGGTCGAGAACGGCTACCTCACCACGGTGAACGAGGACCGCATCGCGAAGGCCGCGGCCGACGCCGCCAAGGAACTCGCCTCGCGTTCGTAGTCCCTGACGTAGTCCCCCTGAACTCCGGGCGCCACTGGACGGTGTGCCGCCCGGACTCCTCCGCACCCCCGGGTGCGGAGGACCGCTGCCCCGGACCCACGGCGAGGGTCCGGGGCAGCGGCGTGCCCGGACGCGGGTGACGCAGGGTCAAAGACGATGCCGCGACGGCTCAATCGGCCTAACGCAGAGTGATACAGTGCTCACACGGCGCACCACTGGTGCGCCCCCTTCCCAAGGGAACCGTCGGACTCTCCGCCAGGGAGCCCGACGCCTGGGCTTCCTACGGACGCAGCCACCGCTCAAGGCCGCACCCGAGGGAAAGGGGGCGTCCAATGGGGCGTCACCGCAAGGAAGCACCGTCAATCCGGACCCGGCTGCGCATCGCGCTGGCCAGGGCGAGGAGGTGGTTCCGGCGGTGATCAGCGGCCCCTACGAGCACTAGGGGCCGTTGATCGACTACCGCTTTGCGGTTGGGCTCCCGTCTCGGATTCACAGTCCGGGGCGGGGGCCTTCTCCGTTTGCCTCGCGCTAGCGAAGGCGAGGAGGTGGTTCCGGCGGTGATCAGCGGCCCCTATAACCGGTAGGGGCCGTTGATCGACTACCGCCTGCGGTTGGGCTCCCGTCTCGGATTCACAGTCCGGGGCGGGGGCCTTCTCCGTAACTGACGGTACCCCACCGGCAACATCAACCGCCAGACAACACGGCGGGGCGGGGGCGGAGGGGGTCAGCTGACGGTGATCACGTCCAGGTCGGGCGCGTAGGCGGTGTCGTTGTGGAACTTGATGGTATTGACGCCCGCCTGCACGGTGATGGGGATCGTGGTGCTGGCCGGGGTGGAGAAGCTGGTTCCGGTCAGGTTCACCCGGACGTCCGCGCCGCCGTTGACGCTCACCGAGAAGCTGCGGCTGCCGGAGAGCAGATAGGTGATGGTGAGGGTGCGGCTGCCTGCCGACGCCTCGTTGATGCCGTTCACGGTCACGTAGTTGGCCGCGCCGTTGCCGATGTAGCCGACCTTGGCGCCGCCCGAGCAGGCACCGCAGCTGGCGATCCGGGCCGCGCCCGCGATGGTGTTGCCGGCCGCCTCCGCCTCGACCCGTACGCTGCCGCCGCCCGAGGTCGGCGTCGCCCGGATGAGCTGGACCGCCCCCGGGGCCAGGGTCACGCTGTAGGTGCCGCTGATGGTGCCCAGCGAACCGCCCGACCAGACGTCGGTGGCGGTGGCACTGCCACCGATGCCGGCGCTGGACAGCGGAACGCTGACCGTGGTGCTGGAGGTGTCGCTGTAGTTGAACAGGCCGATGATGACGTCGCCGTTGGCCTCGGTCTTGCTGTAGGCCTGCTGGTTACCGTTGCTGACGATACGTGAGGCGTCGACGGCGTCCTGGTCGACCGCGAGCACCCGGGAGTTCTTCAGGTAGCCGAGGTCGGTGGCGTCCAGATTCGTCAGGTCGGTGCCGAGGATCAGCGGGGAGGCGGCCATCGCCCACAGGCTCATCTGCGACTGCCGCTCGGCGGCGGTGAGCCCGTCGTTGCCGCCGTTGCCGACCTCCAGCGAGTCGTAGTCGTTGAAGGCGCCCGGACCGCCGTAGGGCTGCCAGCTCGCGACCTGGGCGAAGCGGGACTGCACGCTCGCCCAGTGGGTCAGCGGATAGCTGCTGCCGCCCGAATCGCAGCTGTAGCACTCGATGTCGCCGCCGGTCCGCCAGCCGTTGGAGTACTGCTTCCAGGTCGCGGCACTGCCGATGGCCAGGCTGTTGGAGAGCTCCAGATGGATCGGCCGCCCGGTCTGCTGCAACGCCTGCGACCAGGCCTGGACGTCGCCGACATCGCTGGCGCCGACCCCGTCGATCTTGACGTAGTCGACCCCCCAGGCGGCGAACTCGTTCGCCCAGGAGTTGACGAAGGCCTGAGCACCGGGCTTGCTGTAGTCGATGCCGACCATGCCCTTGCAGTTGTAGTTCTTCTCCCCGGCCGTGGTGGCGATGTCCTTGGCGTGGTAACCGGTGCCCTGGATCGCGGTGTTCTGGGCGACGGCCTGGGCCGAGATGCCCGGGGTGACGTACAGGCCGAACTTCAGCCCGTCCGCGTGGACATGCGCCGCCACCGCCTGGATGCCGTCGATGGAACCCGAGTTGGGGAACTTGGTGATATCGGTGACCCAACGGCCGTACTGGTCCACGCTGGGCCCCTGACTGCCCGGGCACTGGTACCAGAAGTCGTCGACGTTGACATACGTGAAGCCGGCGGCCGCCAGCCCGCTGCTCTTCATGGCGTCCGCCTGGGCGTCGATCTTCGCGGCGGTGGGGTCGTGCCGGACGAAACTCCAACTGCTCCAGCCCAGTGCGGGCGTGAGCCCGACACCGTTGCTCTCCGCCTGTACCGGGGGTGCGGACAGCAGGGCCGTGGTGACCAGGGCCGCGCCGGCCGCTAAGCCGGCTACCAGCCGTCCGATTCTGGTGGGGGTACCGATGTGCATGGGGGTTCTCCATCCTCTCCGGGGCGGCAGCACTCAACTCCGGAGCAGGCCCCAAGTCAATATCCGTTGCAGAATGAGCGAAACACAGCCGATATTTGTTTGATCACTTGGCTTTCGACCCGCCGCTGCCGCATCGACATACCAGCGGGTATGTTGACTGCAGCAGGTACTACTCACAGGTAAGGAGCTGGCATGCGGGCGATCCAGATCACGGAGTTCGGCGGACCCGAGGTGCTGCACCTGGCGGAGGTCCCCGAACCGGCCCCCCAGCCGGGGCAGCTGCTGATCGAGGTGGCCGCCGCCGGGGTCAACTACGCGGACACCCACTCCGTCGAGGACTCCTACCTCTCCCGGAGCTCGCTGCCGATGGTCCCGGGCGGCGAGGTCGTCGGCCGGACCCCGGACGGGCGCCGGGTGGTCGCGCTCACCGCCACCGGCGGCTACGCCGAGCGGGCCGTGGCCTGGGAGAACATGGCGCTGGACGTCCCGGACGGGGTGTCCGACGGCGCGGCGCTGGCACTCGTCGTGCAGGGCCTCACGGCCTGGCACCTGCTCCGCACGTCCGCGCGGATCGCCCCCGGGGAGACAGTGGTCGTCCACGCGGCCGCCGGTGGCACCGGCTCACTGGCGGTCCAGCTCGCCAAGCACTTCGGCGCGGGGCGGGTGATCGCCACCGCCTCCACCAAGGAGAAGCGCGACCTGGCCCTGGAGCTGGGCGCCGACGTCGCGGTGGAGGCCGAGGCGGAAGGCCTCAGGGACCGGCTGATCGCGGCGAACGGCGGCAAGCCCGTCGACGTCGTGCTGGAGATGACCGGCGGCCCGGTCTTCGACGCCTCACTCGCCGCGCTGGCCCCGTTCGGACGGCTGGTCACCTACGGCATGGCGTCGCGTACGGAGCCCAAGCCGGTCACCGCCGCCAACCTGATGGCGCACTCCAGTGCCGTCGTCGGCTTCTGGCTGATGCACTGCGTGGGCAAGCCGGCCCTGCACGCCGAGCCGATGGCCGAGCTGTTCCGGCTCACCGCGAACGGCGAGCTGCGCCCGCAGGTCGGCGAGGCCTACCCGATGTCCGAGGCCACCCGCGCCCACGAGGACCTCCGCGCCCGCCGCACCACCGGCAAGCTCATCCTCGACCCCACCCGCTGAGCCCCGCCCCCGGGCGACCGGACATTGTCCGTCCGGTCGTCCGGGATGCCGACCCCGACCCTCGAAACGCCCGTGACGCCCTCGTTGTCGAACACAACAGATCCCCGTCCAACTACGGTGCCATGCCGCGACGTCGACGGGCGCGTTCAGTGGGGGTGGCGGGTGTTGGGGGGTGGGGACATGTCGGGTGGAGGGACGGCATGGGGGGTGCCGTTGCGCATCTGGAGTTCCCAGCCGGTCTGGTGCAGGTCGGTGTGGTGTTCGCCGCAGAGCAGGGCGAGGTTGTCCAGGCTGGTGTCGCCGCCGTCGGCCCAGTGGACCAGGTGGTGGGCCTCGCACCAGGTCGGGGGCCGGGTGCAGCCGGGCCACACGCAGTGCCGGTCGCGGGCGACGACCGCATCGCGCAGGTGCGCGGGCACGGTCCGGGTGGCGCGGCCGATGGACACCGGCCGGTCCTGACCCCGGGTCAGGATCACCCGCAGCCGGCAGTCACACGCCTCCTTGCGCAGCTGCCCCGACGCCAGCGGGTAGCCACGGGTGGTGGCCGCCGAGGCCACCGGGCGCAGCAGTCCCGCCAGCAGGTTCCCGGGCCGGGCCTCACCCGTGTCCGTGTCTGCGTGGGTGTTCTCGTTTGGGGTGAGGGTGGGGTGGGTGGGGCAGTTGGGTGCGAGGGTGTCGAGGTCGGCGATCAGGGTCAGCTGGGGGCGCTGGCCGCCGGTGGTGGGCAGGGTGTCCGACCGCAGGGCCAGGTCCGCGACGGTGGCCAGGGCGTCGCCCATGCGCTGGGCGTGGCTGCGCGGGTCGCCGTCGGCCGGGGCGGCGGTGGCGGCCTCCAGCGCGATCCGCAGCCGCTCACCGGCCAGCGGCGACAGCTCCCCGGACAGCACCCAGAACGGATCGTCCGAGGTCCCGGTGGGCGACAGCTTCACCCAGGACTGGAACGCCGCCGGCGCCTCCGTCTGGGCAGGCTGAGCGTCGGTGACCAGGTGGGCGTGGATCTGCTTCGCGGCCTGACGCACATGCGCCAGGTGCAGCTTCGGGGCCTGCTCCACCATCAACGTCTCAGCCTGCCCACGCGCCGTGTCATCCTGGATCGGGGCCAGCTCACGGGCCAGGATCTCCACCTGATCACACGACAGCTCCCCACGCGCCTGCGCCGCACGCACCCCGGGCAGCCGGTCCAGCTCCCGCGCCAACGTCACCATCCGCCCGGCCCGCCCCTCGGCCAACTGCCCATGGGTACGCAGGAACCCCTTGGTCGACCGGCACCGCACCACACCCGCCCCACCCGTGCGGTCGAACACCGCCAGGCGACGCGACTGCTCCGCTGCCAGCATCTCCCCCAGCCGCTGCAACGCCAGCACCTGCTCCGCCAACTCCCGCGCCCCGGCATCCTGCAACTGCCGCTCGTCCTGCCCCGCCAGCCCGGCCAGCAGCGCGTGCACGGCCGAGGGCAGGGTCCGCAACGGATCAGCGAACCGCGCCTGCCGCGAGGACCACGGCGTACCCACAATGTGCCGGGCACCGTCCGCGTCACGCGGCAGGCCCAACCAGCCCGACGACCAGTCAGCCGACGAATCCCCGGGCCCGGCCGCAGACCCGGCCGGTGGTGTGAGCGTATGGGGAGACCGAGCCTGCGACCCGAACGTGACCACCGACGGGGAGACCACCCCACCCATGGACGCATCGCCGTCACCACACTCGCCCCCGAACAACGAGGCGTCCATAGAACAATTATGTCACCCCCTCCACTCCCCAACCAAGCCCGAACCATCACCCACACGAGTGAAAAACCCCAGCTCAGACCAGGTGACCCGCCTGTCGGGGCTTCCGGGGAAGCAGCCGGTGATACAGGTCTCCGGTGACGGCGGACAGTTCTCCGCAGGAGGGGTGGCGGGGGGGGGGGGGGGGGGGGGGGCGCCCCCCGGGGGGGGCGGGGCCCCCCCCCGGGGGGGGGGGCCCCCCGGGGCACGCGCGGGCTCCCGGGGGGGGGTGGGATGGCGGACAAGCCCCGGGCGG
>NZ_JBGCCS010000031.1:0-93240 GCF_041262645.1 Streptacidiphilus sp. EB129 | reverse complement strand
ATCCACCCCGGCGCGGCCAGCTACCGCGCCGCACCCCCCCCCCCCGCCCCCCCGGCCCCCCCCCCCCCCCCCGGCGGGGGCGGGCCGGGGGTGCCCCCCGGGCCCCCCCCCGGCCGTGTGCTCGGCGGCGGTGTGCCCGGCGGCGGCCTAACCGTCCCGGTCCGGTTCAGGACCCGAGGGCATGGCCCGCGGTGGGCCAGTTGCCGCGCAGGCGGTCGAGGTAACTCTGCGCCGAGGGCCCCAGGGTGACCCCCCGGGCGAAGGCCCGCATGTTGCCGGGGCCGGTGTTGTAGCCGAGAGCGAGCAGCTCGTCCTCGGTCAGCGAGGTGGAGCGGTGCACCGGCAGGCTCTGGGCCAGGTCGTGCAGGTACCAGGCCTCCGCCTCGATCGCCAGGTCGGGGTCGTCCGGGAGCTCGCTCCAGCTGCGGCCGGCGAAGGACCGCCCCTGCTTGGTCTGGTCGAAGGCGGCCTGGTGCATGTTGGCGATCCCGAACGCGGCGTCCGGCTTCATCCGCTGCCAGGCGCGCTCCAGCGCCGGATCGTGCGGCTTGTAGTCCTCGTTGTAGAGGATCGCCAGCACCAGCTGCGGGTCGACGCCCGCCTCCCGGGCGCGGGTCCTGACCTGCGCCGCGAACTGCGCCGGGTCGTAGCTGCCGGTGTACCAGCCGGTCGGCGACGCCGACGGGGCCGCCGGACCGGACGCCTGCCCCGTACCCGACGCCGCCCCCGACGGCGAAGCGCCGCGCGAGGCCGTGCCTGATGCGGCGGTGCCGGACGACGGGCCGCCCACGTGCAGCCCGCCCCAGACCAGCACCGCCACCACCGCGCAGGCCGGCAGCAGCCACTTCGCCCCGCTCGGCTTCGCCATCCGGCTCACCCCACCGAGGAGTACGCGATGATGCCGCGCCGCAGCCCGTCGACCGCCTTGCGGGCGGCGGAGCGGACCGAGCCGCCCTCCGGGGCGGCGTTGGCGATCTGGCCCAGCACGTCGATCAGCTGCCGGATCCAGCGCACGAAGTCACCGGCCGGCATGTCCGCGTCGCGCAGCACCGCGTCCAGCGAATGGCCCGAGGCCCAGCGGAAGGCCGTCCAGGCGAAGCCCAGGTCGGGCTCGCGCTGGCCCCAGTTGTCCATGGTGGAGAGCTTGTGCTGCTCCTCCAGCGCGTCCAGGTGGCCCCAGAGCCGGACCATCTCGCCGAGCGCCTCGCGGGCGCCGCCGTCCGGGAGCTTGGGCGCGCCGCCCTCGTCGTCGCCGCGCCGCGACTCGTACACCAGCGCCGAGGCGCAGGCCGCGAGTTCGGCCGGGGTCAGCCCCTCCCAGACCTGCTCGCGCAGGCACTCGGAGGCGAGCAGGTCCAGCTCGCCGTAGAGCCGGGCCAGCCGGCGGCCGTCGTCGGTGACGGTGTCGCCGCGCAGGTAGCCGAGGTCGGTGAGCAGGGCGCAGACCCGGTCGAAGGTACGGGCGATGGTGTGGGTGCGCGACTGCATCCGGCGTTCCAGCTGCTGGGTGTCGCGGTGCAGCCGCTCGTAGCGCTCGGCCCAGCGGGCGTGGTCCTCGCGCTCGTCACAGCCGTGGCAGGGGTGCTGCCGCAGCGCCGCCCGCAGCCGGGCGATCTCCGGATCGTCGGCGGCCGTCGCGCGGCCCCGGTGGCTCCGCTCGGGCTCCAGATGGCCCGCCTTGGTGCGCAGCGCGGAGGCCAGGTCCCGGCGCGACTGCGGGCTCCGCGGGTTGAAGCTGCGCGGGATCCGGACCCGCTCGATGGCCTCCACCGGGACCGGGAAGTCCATCAGCGCCAGCCGCTTGACCTGCCGTTCGGCGGTGAGCACCACCGGGCGCGGGCCCTCCCCGTACTCGGCCCGGTCATGGCGGCTGCCGGCCCGGCCGACGGCCGGGATGCCCGGATCCAGCACCAGCGCGAGACCGGCGAAGCGGCCGGTGGGGACGTGGATGACGTCACCGGGCTTCAGCCGCTCCAGCGAGTCGGCGGCGCTGGCCCGGCGCTGGTTGGCGCCCTCGCGGGCGAGCTGGTTCTCCCGGTCCTTGAGCGAGCGGCGCAGGTCGGCGTACTCCTGGAAGTCGCCGAGGTGGCAGTTGATCGCCTCGCGGTAGCCCTCCAGGCCCTCCTCGTTGCGCTGCACCTGCCGGGCGATGCCGACCACCGAGCGGTCCGCCTGGAACTGGGCGAAGGAGGTCTCCAGCAGTTCCCTGGACTTGTGCCGGCCGAACTGGGAGACCAGGTTGACGGCCATGTTGTAGGAGGGCTTGAACGAGGAGCGCAGCGGATAGGTGCGGGTGCCCGCGAGACCGGCCAGCGCGGCCGGGTCCAGGCTGGGCTGCCAGAGCACCACGGCATGGCCCTCGACGTCGATGCCCCGGCGTCCGGCACGGCCGGTGAGTTGGGTGTACTCGCCGGGGGTGACGTCGGCGTGGGTCTCGCCGTTCCACTTGACCAGCTTCTCCATCACCACCGAGCGGGCCGGCATGTTGATGCCCAGGGCCAGCGTCTCGGTCGCGAACACGGCCTTGACCAGGCCGCGCAGGAACAGCTCCTCGACCACCTCCTTGAAGGTGGGCAGCATCCCGGCGTGGTGCGCGGCGACGCCGCGCTCCAGCGCGTCCACCCACTCGTAGTAGCCCAGGACGTGCAGGTCCTCGTCCGGGATGCTGACGGTGCGGGACTCGACCAGGGCGCGGACCTCCGCGCGCTCGGCGTCGCTGTTCAGCCGCAGCCCCGAGTGCAGGCACTGCTGCACCGCGGCCTCGCAGCCGGCCCGGCTGAAGATGAAGGTGATCGCGGGCAGCAGGCCCTCGGAGTCCAGCCGGTCGATGACCTCGGCCCGGCTCGGCGTCCAGGCCCGGCCCGGGCGGCCGTTGGGCATGCTGCGGCCCCGGCCGCGCTTGTCGAAGCGGTCCCGGCCGCTGCCCAGCCGACGGTCCTGCTCGGACCGGGCCAGCCGCACCAGCTCCGGGTTCACGTCGGCCTCGCCGCCGCGGCTGCCGCCGCCCTCGCGCTTGCGCCCGGAGGCGCGCTCCTCGGCGACCCGCGTCGTGAACAGGTCGTACATCCGGTTCCCGGCCAGCACGTGCTGCCACAGCGGGACCGGGCGGTGCTCGGAGACGATGACCTTGGTGCCGCCGCGGACGGTGTCCAGCCAGTCGCCGAACTCCTCGGCGTTGGAGACCGTGGCCGACAGCGAGACCAGGGTGACCGACTCCTGGAGGTGGATGATCACCTCCTCCCAGACCGCGCCGCGGAAGCGGTCGGCGAGGTAGTGCACCTCGTCCATGACCACGTAGCCCAGACCGGACAGCGTCTGCGAACCGGCGTAGAGCATGTTGCGCAGCACCTCGGTGGTCATCACCACCACCGGGGCCTCGCTGTTGACCGTGTTGTCCCCGGTCAGCAGGCCGACCTTGTCCGGGCCGTAGCGCTTGACCAGGTCCGCGTACTTCTGGTTGGAGAGCGCCTTGATCGGCGTGGTGTAGAAGCACTTGCGGCCCTCGGCGAGGGCCAGGTGCACGGCGAACTCGCCGACGATGGTCTTGCCGGAGCCGGTGGGTGCGGCGACCAGGACGCCGGAACCCGCCTCCAGGGCCTCGCAGGCCTCGATCTGGAATCCGTCGAGCGGGAAGTCGTACAGCTCGCGGAAGGCGAACAGGGCGGTGGACTGCTCCTTGGCGAGACGCCGGGAGGCGGCGTAGCGCTCGGAGGGGCTGAGCTCGCGGTCATCGGGGGCGGCGGAGGTCATCGCGGCACCTTCCTCCCGGGTCGGGCGCACGGGAGCGCGGTGGGCGACGTCCAGGTCCTCGGACGGGAGGACTTCGCGCCGGTCGTTGTCGTCGTGGATCTGCATCTCACCCAGAGGCTACCCGCAGGGACTGACAGCCCACCCCGGAATTTCCACCCACCGCGATTCGTCCCGGCGGACCACCTCGATCCGCCGGATCGGGGGACCGCGGTGGGTGCCGTCCGGACGGCTCAGGTGATGTCGTCCATGCGCTCGCCCCGGGCGCCCGGCACGGCGGCCGACTCCTCGTCCGGGTGGTAGACCATCGGCTCCGCCGCGGCCAGCTCGGAGGCCGAGACCAGGTCCGTCGAGATGTCCGAGGGGCTGAGGTCGGGCGAGGAGGCCACGTCGTCGTCCAGCAGGCTGTCCGGGTTCTCCACGGCGCGCCGGCGGGCCTTGTTGCGGTCGTGCAGCGTGGCGACGGCGAGGGCCAGGAAGAACAGCACACAGATCGGGGCGGCCAGCACCGTCATGGTCAGCGGGTCACCGGTGGGGGTGGCCACCGCCGAGAAGACGAAGATGATGAAGATGATCCCGCGCCACCAGCTGCGCAGCTTGGCGGCACTGAGGATGCCCACGAAGTTCAGCGCGACCAGCAGCAGCGGCAGCTCGAAGGAGAGGCCGAAGACCAGCACCATCCGGATGAAGAAGTCCAGGAACTCGTCACCGGGGAAGGCCAGCGAGAAGGAGCTCGGGTTGAAGCTGGTCAGGATCTTCAGGGCCTTGGGGAAGATCCAGAAGGCCAGGTAGCCGCCGACGCAGAAGAGCGGCACGGCCGCGGCGGTGAAGCCCAGACCGTACTTCTTCTCCTTCTTGTAGAGACCGGGGGCGACGAAGGCCCACAGCTGGTAGCTCCACACCGGGCTGGCCAGCACCAGGCCGACCATCATCGAGACCTTGAAGCTGAACGACAGCGGCGACAGCACACCCTGGTTGACCAGCAGCCCGTTGGGGCACTGCGCGGTGGGCTGGCCGACGCCGTGGATGCCCTTGATGGCGCAGGCCGGACCGGTGAGCTGGTTGATCACCCAGTCGTGCACGATCCAGCCGATGATCGTCGTCACCAGCAGCGCGGCAAGCGAGATCAGCAGCCGGTTGCGCAGTTCACGGAGGTGGTCCCCCAGGGGCATCCGCCCCTCGTCGTCTTTCGGCGTGCTTCGCCGACCGGCGGATGCACGCCGAGTGCCCTGGGTGTCGCTCACCGTGCGGCTTCAGTCCCTGCGAGATGGTGGATGGAGGTCGAGCGGCGCCGGTCAGGCGGAGTGCTGGGCCTGCTTCTCAGGCTGCTCGTCGGCGACCGGACGGGCCGCGGCGGACTCGCCGGGCGCGGTCTGGATGACCTTGGGCGCGGCGACGACGGTCTCGGCCGGAGCGGCCGCGGCCTTGTCGGCCCCCTTGTCGTCCGACTTCATCGCGCCGACCTCGGACTTGAGGATCCGAAGCGACTTGCCGAGCGCACGGGCGGAGTCGGGAAGGCGCTTCGCTCCGAAGAGCAGCAGCACGACGACCGCCAGGATGATGATTTCAAGTCCGCGGTTCTCGAGCATGGGAATCCCTCTTCGTCTTGGTCTCTGCGCCGATGATACGCACCGGGCCCCTGTGCTCGTCCAGAGCGGGTATGCAGAAGTTGAGGTGAACGGGCCTGTACTGAATACTACGCGGGTTCGGAGCCATCCTGGATGAAGCTCGGGGAACGTACTGCCGTCAGATCCCCGGCGCGACGGGCCACCGACTCGGCGGCGCCCTCCAGGCCGCGGGCGGCGAGCGAGATCCGCCGGGCACTCGCGTCCAGCTCCCGGGCCAGGGCGCGCACCTCGTGGAAGGCGGCCAGGGCGAACCAGCCCAGCACCAGCAGCCCGGCGGTGGCCAGGGTGACGGCGGCGATGATCGTCCAGGGCATGCGCCGAGCCTACGGCACGGTGGTCGGCTGCTGGGTCGGCCGCCCCGACACATGCAGCCGCATGGTCGGCACGCCGGCCCCGGACAGCGCCTCGACGATGCGCTCCCCCGCCCGCTTGCGCACCGTCGCGCCGCAGGCCGGGCAGGAGAAGGAGTAGTAGGTGCGCTCCGGTGTCCGGCCGACGGTGAGCCGGAAGGCGGCGGCGTCCAGCTCGGAGGTGCCGCGGCAGTCGGTGCAGGAGGCCTTGAACCGGGTCGCCCCGCTCATGCGTCGGCCCCGTAGCGGGCCAGCGCCTCGGCGGCGGTGGTCCGGGCCTGCTCGGCCAGTTCGGCCGGGGCGGTGATCCGCCCGTCCGCGCCCAGGCGCAGCGCCAGCCGGAGCAGTCCGGCCGGGTCGGGGGTGCGCAGGGTGATCCGCAGGCCGCCGTCGGGCAGCTCCCGGGCGTCCTCGTAGCTGTAGTACTCGGTGACCCAGCGGCCGCCGGGGCCGACCTCCAGCACCACCTGCGGGTCGTCGGCGGCCGGGCGGACCAGCCCCTCGGACAGGTCGCGCAGCTCCAGCGGCGGCGGGTCGGAGGGAACGTCGAGGACCCGGATGTCGGCGATCCGGTCCAGCCGGAAGATCCGCCGGTCCTCGGACAGCCGGCACCAGCCCTCCAGGTAGGTGTGGCCCTCGGTGACCAGGCGGATCGGGTCGACCTCGCGCTCGGTCATCTCGCCGCGCCCGGAGGAGTAGTAGCGCAGCCAGAGCCGGCGCCGCTCGGTGATGGCGCGGTCGGCGTCGGCGAAGACGCTGCCCTCGGCCTCGAAGGTGGCCCCGACCCGGGCGCTGCCCTCGGCCGCGTCCCCGGCCGCGGCCTCCAGCTTGGCCACCGCGCGGGTCAGCGCGGCGCGGTCGCGCTCGCGCAGTCCCGGCAGCCCGGCCACCGCGCGGGCGCCCACCAGCAGCGAGATCGCCTCGTCGGCGGAGAGCCGCAGCGGCTGGGCGACGTCGTCGGCGTTGTGCCACCAGATCCGCTCGCCGTCGGTGTCGATGTCGAGCAGGTCCCCGCCGCGGAAGCTGGTGCCGCACATCGGCAGCACGTTGAGGTCCCCGACGAGTTCGCGCTCGGTGATGCCGAAGGCCCGCGCCACCTCGCCGACCCGGGCGCCGGGGCGCTCGCGCAGATAGGTGACCAGGGAGAGCATCCGGCGGGTCTGGTCGATGGCGTTGCTCACAGCGCGGACCCTTCGGATGCGGTGCCGGTGGCGGTGCTGGTGGAAGAAGCGGGAGTGCCGGTGCCGGCGGGGACGGGAGTGCCGGCGACGGCGCGCAGCCGGGCGATGACGTCGGCACGCAGCTCGGCCGGGCCGAGCACCAGCACGTCGGCGCCGAACTCGGTGAGCTCGGCGGCCAGTCCGTGCCCGAACGGGATCTCCAGCTCGTCCCAGTCCGCGTCGAACGGCTCCGAGCCCAGCGCCCGGGTGCGCAGTGGGAAGGCGGCCCCCCGGCGCAGCCGGATCCGGGCGGTGGCGGTGGCGCCCTCCCCGGCGAAGCGGGCGACGTGCTGGCGCACGTCCACATGGTCGGGGACCTGGGCGCTGAAGGCGTCGTTGCGGGCCTTGACCCGGCCGGTGATCCGGCTCAGCCGGAACACCCGGACGTCCTTGCGGTCCCGGTCCCAGCCGGCCAGGTACCAGTGGCCGTGCCAGCACTCCAGCGCCCAGGGCTCCACGCTGCGCGGCTCGGGCTGCGGCGCACCGGACTTGCGGTAGGCGAAGGTGACCGGACGCCGGTCCCTGGCGGCGGCCAGCAGCGGTTCGAACGCGGCCTCGCGGGCCGGGATCCGGGGCTCCAGCGCCGAGTGGGTCGGCGGCTGGTCCGCGAGCGCGCCGGCCGCCCGCAGCTTGTGCAGGGCGCCGCTGGCCGCGCCGGCCAGCCGGGCCTGCTGCCAGACGCCGGCGGCCAGGCTGAGCGCCGCGGCCTCCTCGGCGTCCAGCGAGATCTCCGGCAGCCGGTTGCGGTCGGCCCGGGCCAGGTAACCGAGCTCGCCGTCCAGGGCGTTCTCGTCGACGTCGATGACCAGCCCGAGCTCGCGCAGATCGTCCTTGTCGCGCTCGAACATGCGGTTGAAGGAGTCCTCGCTGGAGGTCTCCGCGGCCTCGCGGTAGGCCTCGATCGAGTCCCGCAGCTCCCGCTTGCTCAGCGGTCGCTTGGTGTTCATGAGGCACAGCGCGAGGTTCATCAGGCGCTCGGACTTGGCGATGGGCATCGCTCACCCTTCCCTGCGCACGGACATGGGATATGTCCGGCGCAGATGACCGTACCGGTACCGCGCCCAGGCACAAAAGCGCGGCCCCGCCGCACCACCGGTGTGGTACGGGGGGCCGCGCCTCGGGACCTCGCCGACGGGTGCCGGGCCGGTCAGACCGCGAGCAGGTCGACGACGAAGATCAGGGTCTCGCCCGGCTTGATGGCGCCGCCGGCGCCCCGGTCGCCGTAGCCCAGGTGCGGCGGGATGATCAGCTCGCGCCGGCCGCCGACCTTCATCCCGGCCACACCCTGGTCCCAGCCGGCGATGACCCGGCCGCCGCCCAGCGGGAAGCTGAAGGCCGAGCCGCGGTTCCAGCTGGCGTCGAACTCCTCACCGGTGCTGAAGGCCACGCCCACGTAGTGCACGCTGACGGTCTGACCCGGCTTGGCCTCCGCGCCCTCACCCACCCAGATGTCGCGGATCTGGAGCTCGGCCGGCGGGTTGCCACCCGGGAAGTCGATTTCCGGCTTCTCGATGCTCACGGTTGTCTCTCCTCGTTGCAGCAGGTCGAGGGCCTCCCCCCGATCCTCACGACAGTACGTTACGCGGCGGCCAGGATGTCCACGACGAACACCAGCGGGGCGTTGGCCGGGATTCCCTGCGTGCCCTGCGCCCCGTACGCCAGTGCGGACGGGATGGACAGCAGCACCCGGCTGCCGACGGTCTGGCCGACCAGGCCCTGGTCCCAGCCCGGGATGACCTGACCCTGGCCGATCACCGTCGCGAACGCTCCGGCGTCCTTCCAGGACGAGTCGAAGACCTTGCCGTCCGCCAGCGTGGCGCCGGTGTACTGCACCACGATGGTCTCGCCCGCCAGCACCTTCTGGCCGGTGCCCTTGATCAGCACGCCGGTCTGCAGCGCCTTCGGGGTACGCGCGGCGGCGGGGATGGTGAAGGTGGCCGCCTTGCCGGCGGTGGCGTCGACCGAGGGCATCCCGGCCGGGGACGCCTGCTGGGTGCCCTGCACCGAGTCCTGCGCACCGATGCGCTGGTTCACGTCCACCACGAACACCAGGGTGTCCTTGGCGCCGACGTTGTTCTGCTGCAGACCGGACGCGGACATCTGCTCGGTGGCGGCGGCCGGCGGGGCGACGACCACGACGCGGCTGCCCACCTTGTGACCCACCACGGCGTCCTGCAGCGGCGCCAGCACCTGCTGGGTCGGCTGCAGCAGCTCCGGGGCGCCACCCTTGCCGTACGCGGCGGCCAGCGTCTTGCCGGTGGTCCAGTCGATCACCGAGAAGTTGAAGACCGCGAAGTCCTTGGCGCCGATGGTCGCGCCGTTGCCCTCGCTGACGGTGTGCACCACGAACGCACTGCCCGGCTTGGTGCTGGGGATCTTCACCGTCGGCGTGGAGCCGAAGGCGCCGGTCACCGCGGGCAGGTTGTCGGTGGAGTCCACCACCGGCGGCACGGGCACGGCCGACTGGGTCGCGGACGCGGACGCGGAGGCCTGCGGCGTGGCCGCGTCGGCGGACTTCGGCTTGCTGCTGCTGCATGCGGTCAGCAGCAGCGCCGGCACCAGGAGCAGTGCGGCGGCGGTGGCGGTTCGGCGCACGGTCGTCCTTAAACGAGGGGGCGGAGGTCAGGGTCAGTCCGCGCCACTCTACGACCTTCCCTCCCCCGAGCAGCAAACAGCCCGGCCCCCGTGCCGTCACAATCGGGACACGGGGGCCGAAACCAACCAGGCACTGCGGGCGGCCACTGACGGCAGCTGCCGCAGGGATCGTTCGCCGTCGACCGGAGAACCGGACCGGGGCTCACATCCCGGCGATCAGCTTCTCCACCCGCTCGTCGACCGAGCGGAACGGGTCCTTGCACAGGACCGTGCGCTGCGCCTGGTCGTTCAGCTTCAGGTGCACCCAGTCGACGGTGAAGTCACGGCGCTGCTCCTGCGCGCGGCGGATGAAGTCACCGCGCAGCCGGGCCCGGGTGGTCTGCGGCGGCACCGACTTGGCCTCGAAGATCTTGAGGTCGTTGGTCACCCGCTCCGCCTGGCCCTTGTTCTGCAGCAGGTAGAACAGACCCCGACGGCGGTGGATGTCGTGGTACGCCAGGTCGATCTGGGCGACCCGCGGATGCGACATGCTGATGCCGTTCTTGGCCCGGTAGCGCTCGATCAGCTGGTACTTCATCACCCAGTCGATCTCCCGGTCGACCTTGCTGTAGTCCTCGGTCCTGATCGCCTCCAGGGTGCGGCCCCACAGCTCCAGCACCCGGGCGATGGTCCCGCTGCGGATGCCCTTGGCGTCGGCGAAGGCGCTGGCCTTGGAGTAGTACTCCTCCTGGATGTCCAGGGCGCTGGCCTCGCGGCCGTTGGCCAGCCGGACCTGCCGCGAGCCGGTCAGGTCATGGCTGACCTCGCGGATCGCCCGGATCGGGTTCTCCAGGGTCAGGTCGCGCAGCACCGTGCCGGCCTCGATCATGCGCAGCACCAGGTCGGTGGCGCCGACCTTGAGCAGGGTCGTGGTCTCCGACATGTTGGAGTCGCCGACGATGACATGCAGCCGGCGGTACCGCTCCGCGTCGGCGTGCGGCTCGTCCCGGGTGTTGATGATCGGACGCGAGCGGGTGGTCGCCGAACTGACGCCCTCCCAGATGTGTTCGGCCCGCTGGCTGACGCAGTACACCGCGCCGCGCGGGGTCTGCAGCACCTTGCCGGCCCCGCAGATCAGCTGCCGGGTGACCAGGAACGGGATCAGGATGTCCGCCAGCCGGGAGAACTCGCCGTGCCGCGCCACCAGGTAGTTCTCGTGGCAGCCGTAGGAGTTGCCGGCCGAGTCGGTGTTGTTCTTGAAGAGGTAGACGTCCCCGGCGATGCCCTCCTCGTGCAGCCGCCGCTCGGCGTCCACCAGCAGGCCTTCGAGGATCCGCTCCCCCGCCTTGTCGTGCGTCACCAGCTCCGAGACGTCGTCGCACTCCGGGGTGGCGTACTCGGGGTGCGAGCCGACGTCCAGGTACAGCCTGGCCCCGTTGCGCAGGAAGACGTTGCTGCTGCGACCCCAGGAGACCACCCGGCGGAAGAGGTACCGGGCCACCTCGTCCGGAGACAGCCGCCGCTGGCCCCGGAAGGTACAGGTGACGCCGTACTCGTTCTCGATCCCGAAGATTCTGCGGTCCATGCTGTCTCCCCTTCGCCGACCCTCACCCGACTCCGCTTCCCCGCGAGACACGCGCGGGTCGAGGGGCCTTGATGGGACTTTGCGCTTCTGGGCACTGTCTGAAACCCGCCGGTAGCGGGGCGCGACCGTTCAGCCGCGCCCCACGGGACTCAGCCGTCGGCGGGTTCGTCCTCCTGGTCGCCGGTGGCGGTCTCGTCGCCCGCGAGCAGGCGCCCGAGCTGGGCGCCGACCAGCCGCTTGAACTTGCGCTGCTGCCAGCGGCCGCGGTCCAGCACCGCGACCTCCAGCTGATCCTGGGTCAGCGTGCGGGCCTGGCCGCCGTTCGGGTCCCGGGCCAGGCCCTCGACCGCGAGCTTCAGCGCCTCGGGGAGGGTCAGCCCCTCGGTGTGGCGCTGCTCCAGGTAGGTGCCGATGGACTCGGAGTTCCCGCCGACGGCGACCGTGTGCTGCTCGTCGACGACCGAGCCGTCGGGGGTGAGCCGGTAGATCTGGTCGTCCTGCGGGCTCTTGCCCACCTCGGCGACGATCAGCTCCACCTCGTAGGGCTTCTCGCCGGTGGAGGAGAAGATGGTGCCCAGGGTCTGGGCGTAGACGTTCGCCAGCCCGCGGGCGTTGACGTCGGCGCGGTCGTAGGAGTAGCCGCGCAGGTCGGCGTAGCGGACCCCGCCGATGCGCAGGTTCTCGAACTCGTTGTAGCGGCCGACCGCGGCGAACGCGATGCGGTCGTAGATCTCGGAGACCTTGTGCAGCGCCCGGGAGGTGTTCTCCGCGACGAAGACGATGCCGTCGGCGTAGGTGAGCACGACCACGCTGCGGCCGCGCGCGATGCCCTTGCGGGCGTACTCGGCGCGGTCGGCCATGGCCTGCTGGGGTGAGACGTAGAACGGCGTCGACACCGGCTGTCGCCCCTATCTGAAGTCGGAGGGTCTGAAGTCGGAAAGGATGGACGGGGCCACAGGGACGGAGGTCAGAGCAGACCGGCCTGCGGGCCGTTGGGGAACTCCAGCCGGTGGTCCAGGATGCTCCGGGCCAGCGCGCCCACCTCGTCGTCCGGCAGGCGGCGGAAGCCGTCCTCGGTGATCACGCCGACGATCGGGAAGATGCCCCGGGTGAGGTCGGGACCGCCGGTGGCCGAGTCGTCGTCGGCGGCGTCGTAGAGCGCCTGCACCACGGCGGTGGTGGCCTGCTCGGCGGTGAGGTCCTTGCGGTACAGCTTCTTCAGCGAGCCCTTGGCGAAGAGCGAGCCCGAGCCGGTCGCGGCGAAGCCGACCTCCTCGGAACGGCCGCCGGTGACGTCGTAGCTGAAGATCCGACCCCGGCCCAGGTCGAGGTCGTAGCCGGCGAACAGCGGCACCACGGCCAGGCCCTGCATGGCCATGCCGAGGTTGCCCCGGATCATGGTGGTGAGCCGGTTGGCCTTGCCCTCCAGCGAGAGCTGGGTGCCCTCGATCTTCTCGTAGTGCTCCAGCTCCAGCTGGAACAGCCGCACCATCTCGACCGCGAGACCCGCGGTGCCGGCGATGCCGACGGCGGAGTACTCGTCGGCGGGGAAGACCTTCTCGATGTCGCGCTGCGCGATGAGGTTGCCCATGGTGGCCCTGCGGTCACCGGCGAGGATCACCCCGCCGTCGAAGGTCACCGACACGATGGTGGTGCCGTGCGGGGCCTCCAGCGGCTGCAGCCCCGCGGGCAGGGTCCGCCGGCCGGGGAGCAGCTCCGGCTGGTGGTCGGCCAGGAATTCGACGAAGGACGACGAACCCGGCGTCAAGAAGGCAGCCGGCAGACGCCCGGTGCCACGAGTGTTGGCTTCCACACGTTCCCTTCCAGATAGTCGGCCCCACAGGGCGTATGCCGCGCGGGGCAACGGATGCCCGGGACCTTACCCCCTGCGCGCGTCCAAGATCCGCCTGCCCGGGGCGGGCAGGCCGGCGGCTACTCCCCGCCCTTTTGCACGTACGACCGGACGAAGGACTCGGCGTCCGACTCCAGGATTTCGTCGATGTCGTCCAGTACCGCGTCCACGTCGTCGTCGAGCTTGGCCTTGCGCTCCTTGAGGTCGGAGGTCTCGTTCGCCTCCGCCTCGGTCTCCTCGACCTCCTCGGAGGAGCGGTTCGCCCGCTGCTGACCGCCGCCGGTGTCCTTGGTAGCCATGTCCCTCACCCCGCTCGATGGTGTCCAGTACTGCTGGTCAGACCCTATACACGCGGGGTGACAAGCGCCCCGTGTTTTCGATCTGTTCCTTGAACGACTGGTGCTGTCCGGATGATGCCCAGGTCGGCCCGGTTCACCCTTCGTGATCTGACGTCACCCAGCGGTTACGCCGGAAGCGGACAGGTGTTCACCCACCCGCTCACCCGCCGGAGAGCACCCGCACCAGTTCCTCCGCGGTGCGGCAGCGGTCCAGCAGCGCCTTGACGTGGTTCCTGGTGCCGCGCAGCGGCTCCAGGGTCGGCACCCGCTGCAGTGAGTCCCGGCCGGGCAGGTCGAAGATCACCGAGTCCCAGGAGGCCGCCGCCACATGGTCCGCGTACTGCTCCAGGCAGCGGCCGCGGAAGTAGGCGCGGGTGTCCTCCGGGGGCTTGTGCGCGGCCCGCAGCACGTCGGGCTCGCTGACGATGCGCTCCATCCGCCCCCGGTCCACCAGGCGGTTGTAGAGGCCCTTCTCGGCCCTCACGTCGGCGTACTGGAGGTCGACCAGGTGCAGGCGCGGGTTGTCCCACTCCAGGCCGTCCCGGCTGCGGTAGCCCTCCAGGATCTCCCGCTTGGCGATCCAGTCCAGTTGCCGGGACAGACTCATCGGATCGCGCTCCAGCCGGCCCAGCACGTCCTCCCAGCGGTCCAGCACGTCGCGGGTCTGCTCGTCGGCGTCCGCGCCGAACCGGTCCTCGACGTACTTGCGGGCCAACTCGCAGTACTCCATCTGGAGCTGCACCGCCGTCAGCTTCCGCCCGCTGCGCAGCGAGAGCAGATAGCCCAGGTCCGGGTCGTGGGAGACCCGGTGCAGGGTGCGCACCGGCTGGTCGACGACCAGGTCGACGTTGATGAAGCCGTCCTCGATCATCGACAGCACCAGCGCGGTGGTGCCGAGCTTGAGGTAGGTGGAGACCTCGGAGAGGTTGGCGTCGCCGATGATCACGTGCAGCCGGCGGTACTTCTCGGCGTCCGCGTGGGGTTCGTCGCGGGTGTTGATGATGGGGCGCTTGAGCGTGGTCTCCAGGCCGACCTCGACCTCGAAGTAGTCCGCGCGCTGGCTGATCTGGAAGCCGTGCACCGAGCCGTCCTGGTTGATCCCGACCCGGCCCGCGCCGGTGACCACCTGCCGGGACACGAAGAACGGGGTGAGGTGCCGGACGATCTCGGCGAACGGGGTGGCCCGCTTCATCAGGTAGTTCTCATGGGTGCCGTAGGAGGCGCCCTTGTTGTCGGTGTTGTTCTTGTAGAGGTGGATCGGGTGCGAGCCGGGCACCTGGAGGGCCCGGATCGCGGCCTCCTCCATGATCCGCTCCCCCGCCTTGTCCCAGAGCACGGCGTCCCGCGGATTGGTGACCTCGGGCGAGCTGTACTCCGGGTGGGCGTGGTCCACGTAGAAGCGGGCGCCGTTGGTGAGGATGATGTTGGCGAGGCCGATGTCCTCGTCGGTCAGCTGGCTGGCGTCGGCGTTGTCCCGGGCCAGGTCGAAGCCGCGGGCGTCGCGCAGCGGGTTCTCCTCCTCGAAGTCCCAGCGGGCCCGCCGGGCCCGGTGCATCGCCGCCGCGTAGGCGTTGACCACCTGGGACGAGGTGAGCATGGCATTGGCGTTGGGGTGCCCCGGGACGGAGATCCCGTACTCCGTCTCGATCCCCATCACGCGCCGTACGGTCATCTCGCGGCCCTCCTTCGAACTGCCGTCGGCGACTCACCGCCAGCGGTCGGCCCGGTTCGGTAACCAGAGCCTAGAACTGCTCACTGACAACCGGGAGATCGATGCCCGGTGTTGTTCGTTCGGCCGCCGGATCCGCGCCGTGACGCGAACCGTCCGGCCGCGGGCGCACCCGCGGCCGGACGGTGGCGGTACTGCCGTACTGCGGGGCTACAGGTACTGCCCGGTGTTGGCGACGGTGTCGATGGAGCGACCGGAGTCGGCTCCCTGCTTGCCGGTGACCAGGGTGCGGATGAACACGATCCGCTCGCCCTTCTTGCCCGAGATCCGGGCCCAGTCGTCCGGGTTGGTGGTGTTCGGCAGGTCCTCGTTCTCCTTGAACTCGTCGACGCAGGCCGCGAGCAGGTGGGTGACCCGCATGCCGCGCTGGCCGTGGTCGAGGAAGTCCTTGATGGCCATCTTCTTCGCACGGTCGACGATGTTCTGGATCATCGCGCCGGAGTTGAAGTCCTTGAAGTACAGGACCTCCTTGTCACCGTTGGCGTAGGTGACCTCCAGGAAGCGGTTCTCCTCGGTCTCGGTGTACATCCGCTCCACGACGGCCTGGATCATGGCCTCGACGGTGGCGTCCACCGAGGAGCCGTGCTCCTTGACGTCGTCCGGGTGCAGCGGCAGCGAACTCTTCAGGTACTTGCTGAAGATGTCCTTCGCGGCCTCGGCGTCCGGGCGCTCGATCTTGATCTTGACGTCCAGCCGGCCGGGCCGCAGGATCGCCGGGTCGATCATGTCCTCGCGGTTGGAGGCCCCGATGACGATGACGTTCTCCAGGCCCTCCACGCCGTCGATCTCGGCGAGCAGCTGCGGGACGATGGTGTTCTCCACGTCCGAGCTGACGCCGGACCCACGGGTCCGGAAGAGCGACTCCATCTCGTCGAAGAAGACGATGACCGGGGTGCCCTCGCTGGCCTTCTCACGGGCCCGCTGGAAGACCAGGCGGATCTGCCGCTCGGTCTCGCCGACGTACTTGTTCAGCAGTTCGGGACCCTTGATGTTGAGGAAGTAGCTCTTCCCCTGGGGCTGCCCGGTGACCTCGGCCACCTTCTTGGCCAGCGAGTTGGCCACGGCCTTGGCGATCAGCGTCTTGCCGCAGCCGGGGGGGCCGTAGAGCAGCACGCCCTTGGGCGGCCGCAGCTCGTACTCCTTGAACAGCTCGGCGTGCAGGTACGGCAGCTCGACCGCGTCGCGGATCTGCTCGATCTGGTTGCCCAGGCCGCCGATCCGGTCGTAGTCGATGTCCGGGACCTCTTCGAGGACCAGTTCCTCGACCTCGCTCTTGGGCACGACCTCGTAGACGTAGCCCGAGCGCGGCTCCAGCAGCAGGGCGTCCCCCGAGCGCAGCATGACGTCGCGCAGCGGTTCGGCGAGCCGGACCACCCGCTCCTCGTCGGTGTGCCCGGTGACCAGGGCCCGCTCGCCGTCCTCAAGGACCTCCTTGAGGGTGACGATGTCGCCGATGCTCTCGAACTCCATCGCGTCGACGACGTTGAGCGCCTCGTTGAGCATGACCTCCTGGCCACGCCGCAGCTCGTCCAGCGGCAGGCTGGGGCTGACGTTCACCCTCAGCTTGCGGCCGCCGGTGAAGATGTCGGCGGTGCCGTCCTCGTTGGCGCTCAGGAAGGTGCCGAAGCCGGCCGGCGGCTGCGCGAGCCGGTCGACCTCCTCCTTGAGGGCCACGATCTGGTCGCGGGCCTCCCTCAGGGTCGACGCCAGCCGCTCGTTCTGGGCGGTGACGCCGGCCAGGTTGGTCTGCAGTTCGACGATGCGCTCTTCGAGGATCCTCGTGTGGCGCGGCGAGTCTGCGATCTTACGGCGCAGGACAGCGATCTCCTGCTCAAGAAAGGAAACCTGACTGAGGGCTTCCTCAGAACCCCGTGCGGGCCTGCCGCCGCGGGTGTAGTCGTCGTCGTGGGCTGCCACGGTCCTCACCTCCTCCGGGGGAGCTGAACGCTTCCAGACCCTACCTGTGCCTGGGAGTGTTGAAACCCCTAGATCAGAAAGTCGGAAGGGGTGTGTCCGATCTTCACCCTTGCGCACGTCCCCTCGCCAGTGGGATACCCACTCGAAGTGCGCGGGAAGCGGCCGTGTGTACAGTCGATCGGGTCAATAGCGATCGTGTTGGCCTGGCAGGGTGCCAACCCTGTACTGATGGCGGGAATAACGGGCGCCCACGGGGTGGCCCGGCGACCAGGAACGGCGGGCGGAATGTCCACGCAGGACGAGCCACTTGAGGTGTGGATCGACCAGGATCTGTGCACTGGCGACGGCATCTGTGTGCAGTACGCGCCGGAGGTCTTCGAGCTGGACATCGACGGCCTGGCCTATGTGAAGGGCGCGGACCAGGAGTTGCTGGCCGCGCCCGGGGCCACGGTGCCGGTGCCTTTGACGGTCCTTCAGGACGTGGTCGACTCGGCCAAGGAGTGCCCCGGCGACTGCATCCATGTGCGGCGGAGCCGGGATCGAGTCGAGGTGTACGGACCTGACGCCGAGTGAGCTGACACCGGGCCCTATGGCGAAGATCACACTTGCGTGGACGGGGCGGAGGTGGTCCGGCTCCAGTCGGTACCGCTGCGGGTCCAGCTGTAGGTCTCGTGCAGATCGGCGCAGCAGCGCGGGACCGCGGGCGAGGAGTAGCCGTCGATCCGGGCGTGCACCGAACCGTCCCCGCCCAGGCTCATCGAGCGGACGTTCAGACCCTCGCCGGGCCGCACCAGGACGGCCGAGATCCGCGGCGCTCCGCCGGCTCCGGCAGTGATCACGTAGACCCCGTCGGGCGGGGTGCCGGTGGGCGAGTCGCAGCGGGCCGCGACCACGGTGGCCAGGTCGCCGTTGCCGGTGAGGTCCGCGGAGAAGCTCTGGTCGATCTTCACCGGCAGGCCGGCGCAGTCCAGCGGCAGCGCGACCCCGGCCGGGTTGGGCGCGGCGGCCGCGGGGACGGCGTGCGGGCCGTTCACGGTGGCGACCGAGGCGCCCGCCGGGGCGGCCGCGAGCGCGGCGGCGATGACGGCGGCGAGACCCGCGGCGGTGCCGATCCAGTGCACCGGCCTGCTGCGGGCGTGCCCGGGCGGAGCGGGCGGCATGGATTCGGGCTGCAGGGCATGCTCGTCGGGCCTGGCGTCCAGCTGTACCACGGTGGGCACTCCCCTTCCGCGACGGGGCGACCTCGCGGGGGCAGTGCGGTGCGTGGGGCCATGCGGTGCGTGCCGAGATGCGGTGGTGCCCGGTGATGAGGGCAGCATAATCGCACACCCGGACCCCCTCGGAGACCCCCGGGGCGGGCCCTTCCGAAGATGTTCGGCCGGACGTCACGACGCGGCGGTTCGCCACTGCTGCCCGCGCCGCCGCGCGACGGCACGGCCCCCGCACAGCACGCGCACAGCAGAACAGCGCAAGAGCAGGACGGCGTACAGCAGGACGCCGGCACAGCGGAACGGGGGCACCGGAGTCGCCGCTCGTCGCGGCGCCCGGTGCCCCCGTCCGCGGAGGCGGGTGCGTCAGTCCTGGTCGGCTTCCTCGGCCATCCGCAGGAAGCGGCCCGGCTGCGGGGCCACCGGGGCCTCCACCTCGCCGTAGGCGCCCTTCGCCGGGCGGCGGCGGCGCAGCGGCGGCTCCACGCCGTCCGCGAGCCGGCGCGAGGTCAGCAGGAAGCCGGTGTGGCCGATCATGCGGTGGTCCGGGCGCACGGCCAGGCCCTCCACATGCCAGTTCCGGACCATCGACTCCCAGGACTGCGGCTCGGTGAAGTTGCCGTGCTCGCGCAGCGCCTCGACGGTGCGCGAGAGCTGGGTGGTGGTGGCCACGTAGCAGCAGAGCACGCCGCCGGGGACCAGGGCCTTGGCGGCCACGTCCAGGCACTCCCAGGGCGCCAGCATGTCCAGCACCATCCGGTCGACCTCGGTCTCGACCAGGTTGTCCTGGAGGTCGCCGAGGGTCAGCTTCCAGGCCGGGTGCGGGCTGCCGAAGTAGCGCTCGACGTTGTTCCTGGCGATCTCGGCGAAGTCCTCGCGGCGCTCGTAGGAGGACAGCGAGCCGTGGTCCCCCACCGCGCGCAGCAGCGAGCAGCTGAGCGCGCCGGAGCCGACTCCGGCCTCGACCACGCGGGCGCCGGGGAAGATGTCGGCCATGGTGACGATCTGCCCCGCGTCCTTGGGGTAGACCACCGCCGCGCCACGCGGCATCGAGAGGACGTAGTCGGAGAGCAGGGGCCGCAGCGCGAGGTACTGGATGTTCCCGGTGGTACGCACCACGGAGCCCTCGGGGGCCCCGATCAGCTCGTCGTGCGAGAAGGCGCCCTTGTGGGTGTGGAAGGCCTTCCCGGGTTCGAGCGTGATGGTGTGCAGGCGTCCCTTGGGGTCGGTGAGCTGGACCTGATCCCCGACCTGGAGGGGCCCGCGGCGGCGGGCTGCGCCGGTCGGTTCTGACATGCGCCCAGTCTAGGGGAGGTCACAGCGCCGGCCGACCATGCCCGCTGGGGCCCGCTCGGGCCCGCTCGGGCCCCCAGGGCGGCCGGTGTCAGGCCTGCGACGCGGCCGGTACCGGTGACAGTCCGGCCATGGCGAGGGCGAAGGCCCGCTCCACGTCCACCGCGGCGAGGACCCCGACCACGGCGCCGTCCGCCGCCTGCACCAGGTACTCGGCCGCCGGAGTCGCCCGCAGCGCGTCCAGCAGCTCCTCCCCCGCCAGCTCGACCGGGATCCGCAGCCCGGCCTCCAGCGAGCGGGCCACCGCTCCCGAGGAGGTCCAGGGGCGGCGGTGCTCGGGGACCGTGCGCACCAGCTGCTCGCGGACCAGCGCGGTGGGCGCACCGGCCCCGTCCACGATCACCAGGCCGCGTGCGCCGACCAGTTCCAGCCGCCGCAGCGCCTCGGCGAGCGGGGTGTCGGAGGCGACGCACACCACCGGGCGGGCCAGCGCCCGGGCGCCGATCTCCGGCAGGTGCTCGCGCAACCGGGCCGCCCGCAGGCTGCCGGCCGCGCCGTTCCAGATGATCGCGGCCAGCACCGCGCCCAGCACCGCGTCGATCAGCATGGTGGAGGTGCTCTCGGACACCCCCTGCAGCGCCCCGGCGGCGGGCATCCCGACCAGCACCAGCACCGCCAGCACCCGACCGGCCCAGGTGGCGGCCACGGTGCCGGTCATGGAGTTGCCGGTGACCTTCCAGACCACCGCGCGCAGCATCCGCCCGCCGTCCAGCGGCAGCCCGGGCAGCAGATTGAAGACGGCCACCACGAAGTTGCTGAGCATCAGTGCCGCCAGCAGCACCCCGGGCACGGTGCGGGCGGTGACCAGGCTCAGGCCGAGCAGGAACACGCCGCCGAGGACCAGCGACAGCAGCGGTCCGGCGAAGGCGAGCCAGAACTCCCGCCCGGCCGTCTCGGCCTCCTTCTCGATCTCGGAGACCCCGCCGAAGAACTGCAGCTGGATCCGGCGCACCGGGAGCTTCAGCCGCAGCGCGACCACGGTGTGCGCCAGCTCGTGCACCAGCACCGAGCCGTAGAACGCCAGCGCGAAGAAGAGCGCCACCAGGTAGCGGAGCCGGCCCAGGCCGGGCAGCACGGTGTCGATCTCGCCGCCGAAGATCCAGGTGATCAGCGCGGCGATGAGGAACCAGGTCGGGGTGACGTAGACGGGCACGCCGAAGGGGCGCCCCATCAGCAGCCCGCCGGTTGGGCGGTCCCCCTTGTTCTCGGCCACAGGTCCCCCTCGGATCCACGGCACGGCCCTGCCGTGCAGGCTCACGCTACGCGATCACCTGAACGCTTTCACCAGGAGTACTACCCCGCCCGGGGCGGGCCGATCCCGGAAGCCGGTGCCGCGCCGCCGCCGGCGGGTCGTGTCCGGCGTCCCGCTCCCCTTAGGCTCGCCTGCATGCATGCACCAGAGCCCGCAGTCGCCGTGCGTCCCGCCGAGGCGCCGGTGGCGTTGTCGCCCTCGCGGGCCGGGGACTTCATGACCTGCCCGCTGATGTACCGGCTCAAGGTCATCGACCGGATCCCGGAGCCGCCGAGCGCGGCCGCGACCCGCGGCACCGTGGTGCACGCGGTGCTGGAGCGGCTCTTCGACGCCCCGGCCGGGGCCCGCACGCCGGAGGCCGCCCGGGCACTGCTGCGCCCGCAGTGGGAGCGGCTGCTGGAGCAGCGGCCGGAGCTCGCGGACCTCTTCCCCGTCCAGAAGAGCAGCCCCGTCCAGCAGGGCAGCCCCGTCCAGAACGACGACGGCCCCGCCGGTCTGGACGGCGAGGAGCTGGCCCGCTGGCTGGGGGACGCCGAGCGGCTGCTGGACGGCTACTTCCGGCTGGAGGACCCGAACCGGCTGGAGCCGGCCGAACGCGAGCTCTACGTGGAGACCGAGCTGGACTCGGGCCTGCGGCTGCGCGGCTACATCGACCGGGTCGACGTGGCGCCGACCGGCGAGATCCGGGTGGTGGACTACAAGACCGGCCGGGCGCCCTCGCGGGACTTCGAGGGCAAGGCCATGTTCCAGATGAAGTTCTACGCGCTGGTGCTGTGGCGGCTGCGGGGCGTGGTGCCGCGCCGGCTGCAGCTGGTGTACCTCGGCGGCGGCGGCCAGCTGGTCAGCTACGACCCGACCCCGGACGACCTGCTGGCGGTGGAGCGCAAACTGCTGGCGCTGTGGGCGGCGGTGCAGCGGGCGCTGGCCAGCGGCGAGTGGCCGGCCAATCCGAACCGGCTCTGCGACTGGTGCTCGTTCAAGGCACTGTGCCCCGCGTTCGGTGGCACGCCGCCCCCGTACCCTTTGAAGGTGGCGGCCGCCGCTGACGGGGGCGACGAATGAGTGGAGCGAGTTGTGGCGATCCGAGTGCTGCTGGTCGACGACCAGCCGCTGTTGCGTACCGGGTTCCGGATGATCCTGGAGGCCGAGGGCGACATCGCGGTGGTCGGCGAGGCCGGTGACGGCCAGCAGGCGCTGGACCAGGTGCGGGCGCTGCAGCCGGACGTGGTGCTGATGGACATCCGGATGCCGCGGATGGACGGGGTGGAGGCCACCCGGCGCATCGCCGGGCCGGGGCGCGACGGACCGGCCAAGGTGCTGGTGCTGACCACCTTCGACCTGGACGAGTACGTGGTGGAGGCGCTGCGCGCCGGGGCCAGCGGCTTCCTGCTGAAGGACGTCCCGGCCGAGGAGCTGGTGCAGGCGATCCGGGTGGTCGCCGACGGCGCGGCGATGCTGGCGCCGAGCGTGACCCGGCGGCTGCTGGACATGTACGCGGGACGGCTGCCGTCCGGCGAGGAGGCGCCGCCGGCCTCGCTGGCGACGCTGACCGACCGCGAGGTCGAGGTGCTGAAGCTGGTGGCCCGGGGTCTGTCCAACGCCGAGGTGGCCGGTGAGCTGTTCGTCAGCGAGACCACGGTGAAGACCCACGTCGGCCATGTGCTGACCAAGCTGGGGCTGCGCGACCGGGTGCAGGCGGCGGTGTTCGCCTACGAGAGCGGCCTGGTGCGTCCCGGAAACGGCTGAACCGGCAGCAACGGCGGAACCGGCGGAACCGGCCGGCGGGCGGGGCGCTGTCGCAGCGCCCCGCCCGCCGTGTGGTCAGCCGGCCCTGCCGGTCAGCTGGTCTTGCCGATCAGCCAGAAGCGGAAGGTCGAGGACGCGTCCAGGGTGAGCTGGGCGCCGGTGACGTTCGCCTGGGTGGCGATGTAGAGCTTGTTCTGCCACAGCGGGATCAGCGGCGCGTCGTTGGCGAACACCTGCTGGATCTTCTTGAAGGTGTCCACCGCGGACTGGTCGGCCCGGTCCGGCTGGCGCAGCGTCTCCGGGGTCAGCGTGTTCGCGATCTCGGGGCTGTTGTAGTGGTTCCCGAAGGTGCCGGGGTCCCCCATGAACGGCGAGACGTAGTCGTCCGGGTCCGCGTAGTCCGGGTGCCAGAAGGTCATCGAGGCCTGCAGCTTGCCGCTGGACCACAGGGTGTTCAGCGCGCCGACGTTGGGCACCGACACCAGCGAGAGCTTGAAGAGCCCGGAGGCCTCCAGGGTCTTCTGGAGCTGCTCGGCCTCGGCCTTGGCGGCCACCGAGTTGGCGGCGTAGGTGAGCGGGAAGCTGACCGGCAGGCTGATGCCCTTGGCCTGGAGCTGGCTCCTGACCTCGTCCGCGCTCTTCGGCTGGGCGCCGTACTTGTCCGCGAAGGAGCTGCTCTGGTCGCTGATGCCCTGCGGGATCACCGAGTAGAGCGGGGTGACCGTGCGCTGGTAGACGTCGCGGGCGAGGGCGTCGCGGTCGACCAGTTCGGCCACCGCCTGCCGGACCGCCAGCTTGTCGAACGGGGCGTACTTGGTGTTCAGCACCATCATCCGGGTGGTGGTGCCGTCACCCTGGATCAGCTGCAGGCCCTTGCCCAGCGTCTGCGTGTTCTGCAGGTTCAACACGTCGCTGGGCAGCAGGTCCTGAGTGACGTTCAGGTCGATGGCGCCCTTGGTCAGGGCGTCCATCACCTGCTGCGGCGTGTCGTAGTAGTTCAGGGTGACGCTGGTGTTCTGCGGCTTGCTGGCCCCGCCCTGGTAGCTGGGGTTCAGCGACAGGTGCACCCCGGCCGGGGTCTTGTTGCCCTTGGCGTCGGTCTTCCAGTCCACCGAGTCCAGCTTGTAGACGCCGGAGCCGACCAGTCCGGTGCCGTTCAGCAGCGCCGTGCCGGAGTAGGCCTTGGGGTCGACGATCTCGCCGACACCGGAGGCGAGCCGGTCCGGGAAGGTGGCGTCGGGCGTGTTCAGGTGGAAGGTGACGTCCGAGGTGCCGTCGGCCTCGACCGACTTCATGGTGCTGAGCAGGGTGCTGACGGCGGTGCCGTTGTCCGCGGGACTGCCGTCGGGGTTCTTCTCGGTGCCTATCTTCACGACCCGGTCGAACGAGAACTTGACCGCGGCGGCGTCCAGCGGGTCGCCGTTGGAGAAGGTCATGTTCGGCCGCAGCGTGCAGTGGTACGTGGTGAAACCGCTGCCGACGAAGGCGCAGGCGCTCGCGGCGTCCGGGGTGGGCGTGTTGGAACCGGGCTGGTACATCATCAGGCCCTGGTAGACGTTGTAGAACACCATCCAGGAACCGTCGTCGTACGCCCCGGCCGGGTCGAGACTGGCGTACGGCTCCAGGGTGCCCATCGTCATGCTGACGCCCGGCGCGCCCCGCACGCCGGTCGAGGCTGAGGAACCGCAGGCGGCAGTGGTCGCGAGCAGGGTGACGCAGCCGAGCGTCCCCAGTCGTTTCGCTACTGACATGACTTCCTTTGCGTCCTGGCCGGCGCTGTGGACGCCGGACCGGAGGTCGTACGACCGCGCCACAGCCCCCGGACGAGGGTCGACCGCGGGCTGCAGTAGCGGGGCGTGAGGGTGTCGCGCGCTACGGCGACATCACCGCGTGTGGTGTCGTACGGACCGCGCAGAGGTTCGATGGCCTGTAGCGTGCCACACCATTCCGCAACCGTGCACTGCTCCCTCACCCAGGGTTCGGCAAAGCCACACTGATTGCTCCGACTTGGCCGATGATGACCGATTTGGCGTTAGCAGGTAGTTACCTTGACTCACAACCTGAGCGCCCCGGACGCCGAAGGGCCGGCCGGAGCGTGGATGCTCCGGCCGGCCCTCGGGGTCGGGCACCCCAGGGGTGCCCTCGGTATCGCTTGGTGTACGGTCAGCTCTTGCCGATCAGCCAGAACCGGACGATCGAGGCGGCGTCCAGCGTCAGGGGAACCCCGGTGACGTTGGCCTGGGTGACGATGTACTGCTTGTTCTGCCACAGCGGGATCAGCGGCGCGTCGGTGGCGATCTGGTCCTGGATCTTCTTGAAGGTGTCCACCGCGGACTGGTCGGCCCGGTTGGGCTGCCTCAGGCTCTGCGGGGTCAGCTCGTCGGCGATCTTCGGGCTGGCGTAGTGGTTGCCGAAGGTTCCCGGGTCGCCGAGGAACGGCGACACGAAGTCGTCCGGGTCCGGGTAGTCCGGCTCCCAGCCGGTGGTGGAGGCCGGCAGCGTCCCGGTGCCCCACAGCGTGTTCAGCGCGCCGAGGTCGGGAACGCTGGTGACGGTGACCTTGAAGATCCCGCCGACCTCCAGCGACTTCTTGATCGCCTCGGCCTCGGCCGCACCGGCGACGGAGTTCGCGGTGTACGTGAGCGGGAAGCGGATCGGCAGGCTGACGCCCTTGAGCAGCCGCTTGACGGTGTCCGGCTTGGCCGGCTCGCTGCCGTAGATGTTGGCGAAGGAGCTGCTCTGGTCGCTGATGCCCTGCGGGATCACCGAGTACAGCGGGGTGACCGTGCGCTGGTAGGCGTCCCGGACGATGGCGTCCCGGTTGATCAGCCAGGCGACGGCCTGCCGCACGGTGGGGTTGTCGAACGGCGCGGTCCTGGTGTTCAGCACCAGCATCCGGGTGTTGGTGCCGTCACCCTCGACCACCTGCAGGCCCTTGCCCAGGGTCTGCGCGTTCTGCAGCGCGATCACGTCGGAGGGGAGCAGGTCGTTGCCGGCGTTCAGGTCGATCTGGCCGCTGTCCAGCGCGCTCTTCACCTGGGCGGCGGTGTCGTAGTACTTCAGCGTGAAGCTGGAGTTGGCGACCGAGGCCGCGGCGCCGTGGTAGTTCGGGTTGACCGACAGGGTGACCGAGGCCGGGACCGGGCCCTTGGCGCCGGGCTTGGTCTGCACCGAGTCCAGCTTGTAGACGCCGGAGCCGACCACGTCGGTGCCGGTCTTCAGCGCGGTGCCGGAGTACACCTTGGGGTCCACGATCTCGCCGACGCCGGAGGCCAGCCGGTCCGGGAAGGTGGCGTCGGCCGTGGTCAGCTGGAAGGTGATGTCCGAGGCGCCGCTGACCTGGACCGACTTCATGGTGCTGAGCAGGCCGCTGACCTGGGAGCCGTTGTCGGCCTTCTCCTTGCCGATCTTCACCACCCGGTCGAAGGAGAACTTGACCGCGCTGGCGTCCAGCGGGTCGCCGTTGGAGAAGGTCAGGCCCGAGCGCAGGGTGCAGTGGTAGGTGGTGTAGCCGGTGCCGACGAAGTCGCAGGCGCTCGCGGCGTCCGGGGTGGGCACGTTCGCACCGGGCTTGTAGCTCATCAGGCCCTGGTAGATGTTGTAGTACAGCAGCCAGGAGCCGTAGTCGTACGCGCCGGCCGGGTCGAGGCTGCTGTAGGCCGCGATCGTGCCCATGGTGATCGAGGTGGAAGGCACCCCCTTGGCCGCGGTCGAGGCGGAGGAACCGCAGGCTGCAGTGGTCGCGAGCAGGGTGACGCAGCCGAGCGTCCCGAGTCGTTTCGCTACTGACATGACTTCCTTCGTGTCCTGGTCGGCGCTGTGGCACCGGGCCGGATGTCGAACGACCGCGCCACGGCCTCAGGTCGGTCGACCGCGGGCTGCGACAGCGTGGTGCGAGGGAATCGCGCGCCAGTACGACACCACGGTGAGTGGTGTCGAAAATGGGGCACACGGGTGCACGGGGATTAGCGTGCCACACGCGACTGGATGCTCCCACCTCACCCTCACCCTGAGTTGGTCACATCCAGGGCTTATTGGCATGTCTTGGTGACGAATGCCCGATTTGTTGTTAGCAGCTGGTGATCTTGATGGGCCGTCAGGCCGACATTTCAGGCGAAACTTTTGAGGCAGTCTTACCAGGCGGAACCTGGACAGAACGTCAGGCGGGACCGCCCGGCAGCCCGTCGAACGGCACCGCCCGGTGAAATCGAAATGCGAAGCTCTCAGGCGGCGCCGTTCGACGGCGGCACCAGGCTGCGCAGCAGGGCCAGGTCGAGCTGCTCCAGCGAGGCCAGCACGGTGCGCCCGGGGGCCGGCGCGATCGTGGCGATCGACGGCACGGCGACCACCCGGCAGCCGGCCGCCTCGGCGGAGGCGACCCCGGTGGGCGCGTCCTCCACCACCACGCAGCGGGCCGGGTCGGCCCCCAGCCGGGCCGCTGCGAGCAGGTAGGGGTCCGGGTGCGGCTTGGTGCGCGCGACCTCGTCACCGGCCACCGAGAAGGCGAACCGGTGCGCGCCCAGGGTGCCCAGCACCAGGTCGATGATGCGGCGGTGCGAGGCGGACACCAGCGCCGTGGGCACGCCCGCGGCGGCGAGCTGGTCCAGCAGCTCGAAGGCGCCGGGACAGACCGGCACGCCGTCGCCGACCAGCTGGGCGAACCGGTCGTTGATCATGGTGCCGAGCGCCTCCGGGCTCAGCGGCGCCCCGCTGACCCTCAGCAGGTGCTCCACCACCCGGCTCATCGGCCCGCCGACGACGCCCTCGCGGGCGGAGGGGTCCACCGGGTACCCCAGCTCGGCCAGCAGGCCCGACTCGGCCTCCCACCAGAAGTGCTCGGTGTCCACCAGGGTGCCGTCCATGTCCAGCAGGACGGCCTGCAGACCGGTGGTGGCGTCGTCGAGGGCGGTGGCGGTGGCGAAGGTGGTCACGGGCACGCTGCTTCCTGGTCCGTCCCGACCCCGGAAGGGAGTCAGGGCAGACCAGGATAAGCTCCCGCGGTTGCCACGGCCCGGCAGGCAGGCGGAGCCGCCGTGCCCGGCGGGTTACCGGGCGTTGAAGTACTTCGCCTCCGGGTGGTGGATCACGATGGCGTCGGTGGACTGCTCCGGGTGCAGCTGGAACTCCTCGGAGAGCTCGACCCCGATCCGCTCCGGGCGCAGCAGCGCGGCGATCTTGGCGCGGTCCTCCAGCTCCGGGCAGGCCCCGTAGCCGAGCGAGAAGCGGGCGCCGCGGTACTTCAGCGCGAAGACGTCCCGCATCTCCTTCGGGTCCTCGGAGGAGAAGCCCAGTTCGGCGCGGACCCGGGCGTGCCAGTACTCGGCCAGGGCCTCGGCGAGCTGCACCGACAGGCCGTGCAGCTCCAGGTAGTCGCGGTAGGAGTCGCCGGCGAAGAGCTTCGCGGTGGCCTCGCCGATCCGGTTGCCCATGGTGACCACCTGGAAGGCCACCACGTCCTTCTCCCCCGACTCCTCGGGACGGAAGAAGTCCGCCAGGCAGAGCCGGCGTCCGCGCCGCTGGCGCGGGAAGGTGAACCGGGCCTGCTCGTCGGTGCCGTCCGTGCCGCCGAGCACCACCAGGTCGTTGCCCTGGGAGACGGCCGGGTAGTAGCCGTAGACCACGGCCGCCTCCAGCAGGCCCTCGGTCTGCAGCCGGTCCATCCACATCCGCAGCCGGGGCCGCCCCTCGGTCTCCACCAGCTCCTCGTACGAGGGGCCGCCGGTACGCGCCGCCTTCAGTCCCCACTGGCCCTTGAACAGCGCGTCCTCGTCCAGCCAGGAGGCGTAGTCGTTGAAGCCGATGCCCTTGACGATCCGGTCGCCCCAGAACGGCGGCACCGGCACCGGGTTGTCCAGCGCCACGTCGGAGCGGGTGGTGCTCTCCTCCGGCTCCTCGACCTCGACCCGGGCGTGCCGGCGCTGCTTGAGCTCGGGCAGCACCGCGCCGGGGACCCCGCGCTTGACCGCGATCAGCGCGTCCATCAGCCGCAGGCCCTCGAAGGCGTCGCGGGCGTAGCGCACCTCGCCCTGGTAGATCTCGTGCAGGTCCTGCTCGACATAGGCGCGGGTCAGCGCGGCGCCGCCGAGGATCACCGGGAAGTCGGCGGCCATGCCGCGCTGGTTCAGCTCCTGCAGGTTCTCCTTCATGATCACCGTGGACTTGACCAGCAGCCCGGACATCCCGATCACGTCCGCGCGGTGCTCCTGCGCGGCGTCCAGGATGGTCGACACCGGCTGCTTGATGCCCAGGTTGACCACGGTGTAGCCGTTGTTGGACAGGATGATGTCGACCAGGTTCTTGCCGATGTCGTGGACGTCGCCCTTGACCGTGGCCAGCACGATGGTGCCCTTGCCCTCGGCGTCGGACTTCTCCATGTGCGGCTCCAGGTGGGCCACCGCGGTCTTCATCACCTCGGCGCTCTGCAGCACGAAGGGCAGCTGCATCTGGCCGGAGCCGAACAGCTCGCCGACCGTCTTCATGCCCTCCAGCAGCACCGTGTTGACGATGTCCAGGGCCGGCAGCACGCCCAGCGCCTCGTCCAGGTCGGCCTCCAGGCCCTTGCGCTCGCCGTCCACGATCCGGCGCTGCAGCCGCTCGTTCAGCGGCAGCGCGGCCAGCTCCTCGGCCTTGCCGGCCCGCACCGAGGCGGCGCTGACGCCCTCGAACAGCTCCAGGAAGCGCTGCAGCGGGTCGTAGCCCTCGCGGCGGCGGTCGTAGACCAGGTCCAGGGCGACCTCGCGCTGCTGCTCCGGGATCCGGGCGATCGGCAGGATCTTGGAGGCGTGCACGATCGCCGAGTCCAGGCCGGCCTCCACGCACTCGTGCAGGAAGACCGAGTTCAGCACCATCCGGGCGGCCGGGTTGAGGCCGAAGGAGATGTTGGACAGACCCAGCGTGGTCTGCACGTCGGGGTGGCGCCGCTTCAGCTCGCGGATCGCCTCGATGGTCTCCATACCGTCGCGGCGCGACTCCTCCTGGCCGGTGCCCAGGGTGAACGCCAGGCAGTCGACCAGGATCGCGGACTCGGCGATGCCGAAGCGCCGGCCCAGGTCCTCGATCAGCCGCTCGGCGATCTCGACCTTCTTCGCCGCGGTCCGGGCCTGGCCGTCCTCGTCGATGGTCAGCGCGATCAGCGCGGACCCGTACTCCTGCGCCAGCGCCGCGATCCGGCCGTAGCGGGAGTCGTCCGCGTCGCCGTCCTCGAAGTTCACCGAGTTCAGCACCGCCCGGCCGCCGAGCATCTGCAGTCCGGCCTCCAGCACCTGCGGCTCGGTGGAGTCCAGCACGATCGGCAGCGTCGAGGCGGTCGCCAGCAGCCCGGCGAGCTTCTTCATGTCCTGGACGCCGTCGCGGCCGACGTAGTCCACGCACAGGTCCAGCAGGTGCGAGCCGTCGCGGATCTGCTCGCGGGCGATCTCCACGCAGGCCTGCCAGTCGCCGGCCAGCATCGACTCGCGGAACTTCTTGGAGCCGTTGGCGTTGGTGCGCTCGCCGATCGCCAGGTAGGAGGTGTCCTGGCGGAACGGCACCGCCTGGTAGAGCGAGGAGGCCGCGGCCTCGGGACGCGGGTCGCGGGTCACCACCGGGCGGCCCTGCACCCGCTCCACCACCGCGCGCAGGTGCTCCGGCGTGGTGCCGCAGCAACCGCCCACCAGGCCCACCCCGTACTCCCGGGTGAACATGTCGTGGGCGTCGGCCAGCTCGGCCGGCGACAGCGGGTAGTGCGCACCGTCCTTGCCCAGCACCGGCAGCCCCGCGTTCGGCATGCAGGACAGGCCCGCCGTGGCGTTCTTCGCCAGGTAGCGCAGGTGCTCGCTCATCTCGGCCGGGCCGGTGGCGCAGTTCATCCCGATCAGGTCCACACCCAGCGGCTCCAGCGCGGTCAGCGCCGCACCGATCTCAGAGCCCAGCAGCATGGTCCCGGTGGTCTCCACCGTCACCTGTGCGATCACCGGCAGGTCCAGGCCCGCCTCGCGCAGCGCCCGCTTGGCGCCCAGCACCGCCGCCTTGGTCTGCAGCAGGTCCTGGCTGGTCTCCACCAGCAGCGCGTCCGCACCGCCCGCGATCAGACCGGCCGCGTTCAGCCGGAAGCCCTCACGCAGGTCGGCGTAGGGCAGGTGGCCCAGCGAGGGGAGCTTGGTGCCGGGGCCGATCGAGCCCAGCACCCAGCGCGGGCGTCCGTCGGCGGCGGTGAACTCGTCCGCGACCTCGCGGGCGACCCGGGCACCGGCCTCGGACAGCTCGAAGATCCGCTCCGGGATGTCGTACTCGCCCAGGGCGGACAGGTTGGCACCGAAGGTGTTGGTCTCGACGCAGTCCACGCCCACCGCGAAGTACTCCCGGTGCACGCCGGCGACGATGTCCGGACGGGTGACGCTGAGGACCTCGTTGCAGCCCTCCAGCCCCTGGAAGTCGTCCATCGACGGATCCTGGGCCTGCAGCATGGTGCCCATGGCACCGTCGGCGACCACGACGCGGGAGGCGAGGGCCTCGCGGAGGGCATCGGCCCGCTGCTGGGCTGCGGTCTGCTGGGCTGCGGTCTGCTGAAGACTGGTCGTCATGGTCCTGCGGCTCCCTGGGTGCGACGGCTGTCGACTCGCGCTGCTGGGCGCGGGCTTCAGCCTAGTCGGTGGCTCCCGGGTGCTGCTCGGGGGTTTCAGCGCGTGGACACCCGGGCGCGTGGGCAGCCAGGACGCTCCCCCGTCCGGTCCGCCATCCGGTCCGCCGGAAGGCCGACGGCGGTGCGGCCGGGAACCATCCGCCGCCCCGGCGAGTCGTGCCTGCGGGAGGTGACCATGCGGCACTGGGCCGTTCGGATCGCGGGGACGCTGCTGCTGGCCCTGCTGGGCAGTGTGCTGGGACTGGTGGGCGGGCTGGAGTACAACGCCCTGGGGACGCCTCCGGCGTCCGCCAGGACCCGCGGCGCGGACGCGCTTTGGCTGGGGCACGCCTGGGTGGACGGACGCAAGGGCCCGCAGGACGTCACCGCGCTGGCCGCCCAGCTGCGCGGCACCGGGGTGCGGGACCTGTTCGTCCACACCGGGCCGCTGAACCACGACGGGACCCTCGACCCCAGCCTGTACCCGCGGGCCGGCTGGCTGGTCACGGCACTGCACCGGGCCCTGCCCGGGGTGCGGGTGCTGTCCTGGCTGGGTGACGTGGTGGGCTCCGCGGAGGGCCCCGGCATGGATCTGGCCACCGCGGACCTCACCGGGGCCGCCCGGCAGGTCCTGGACCTGGGCTTCGACGGGGTGCACCTGGACCTGGAGCCGGTCCACTCGGGCGACGGGAACTTCCTGGACCAGCTCGGGCAGCTGCGCCGGGTGACCTCGGAGCGGCACAGACTGCTCTCGGTCGCGGTGCCGCAGACCGATCCGCTGCCCGGGCTGCACGGCATCGCGGGCCTGCTGACGAACTATCCGAAGTGGTGGTCGGCCGAGTACCTGGCGCAGGTCGCGCACCGGGTGGACCAGGTCGCGGTGATGGCCTACGACACCGCGATGCCGACGCCGAGCCTGTTCGCCGGGTACGAGCAGCAGCAGACCAGGCTGGCGCTGGGGGCGGTGCCACGCGGGGTGGACCTGCTGATCGGGCTGCCCGCGTACCACACCGACAGCCCGACCCACCGGGCGTCGGCGGAGACCGTGGCGGCCGCGATCCGCGGGGTCCGGCTGGCCGACGACGGCCGGCCGGCCTTCGGGGTGGCCCTCTACGTGGACTACACCGCGACCGGCGCGGACTGGTCCGCCTACCGCCGGGACTGGGTCCGGTGACCGCGCCCCGGAGGCGCCCGGGACCGGCGCCCGACCTGCCCCCGGGCGTGCGCCGGCCGGGCGCCGCCCCGGCGCTGAACTGTTCCAATGCCGCAGGTCGCCCCGGCCGCGGGCATGCTTCGCCGTAGGCTTGGGCACTTAACAGTCCGTGGAACCAGCCGTTCCACGGCAAAGGTGTGGAGGGAGGCCCTGGTGATCGAGCTCGACGACATGCCCGAGCTGGTCGACCCGGTCATGGTGGCCGCGTTCGAGGGCTGGAACGACGCCGGGGACGCGGCCTCGTCCGCGGTGTCGCACCTGGACGAGATCTGGGAGGGCAAGGTGTTCGCCGCGCTGGACGCGGAGGACTACTACGACTTCCAGGTGAACCGGCCGACCGTCTGGCTGGACGATGGGGTGCGCCGGATCACCTGGCCGACGACCCGGCTGTCGGTGGTGCGGGTGACCGAGCCGAAGACGCGGGACCTGGTACTGATCCGCGGGATCGAGCCGAGCATGCGCTGGCGCTCGTTCTGCCAGGAGCTGCTGGCCATCGCCCACGAGCTGGGCGTGGAGATGGTGGTCATCCTGGGCGCGCTGCTCGGGGACACCCCGCACACCCGGCCGGTCCCGGTCAGCGGGGTCACCTCGGACGGGGACCTGGCGCAGACGCTGGACCTGGAGGAGAGCCGCTACGAGGGTCCGACCGGGATCGTCGGGGTGCTCCAGGAGGCCTGCGCGCACGCGGGCATCCCGGCGGTGACCTTCTGGGCGGCGGTGCCGCACTACGTGGCGCAGCCGCCGAACCCCAAGGCCACCATGGCGCTGCTGAACAAGGTCGAGGACCTGCTGGACCTGCGGATCCCGCTGGGCGAGCTGGCGGACGACTCGCGGGCCTGGCAGCTGGGGGTGGACCAGCTGGCCGCCGAGGACAGCGAGGTGGCCGAGTACGTCCAGCAGCTGGAGGAGGCCAAGGACACCGCCGAACTGCCGGAGGCCTCCGGCGAGGCCATCGCCCGGGAGTTCGAGCGCTATCTCAAGCGGCGCGACAACCACCCGCCCCGGCACGAGTCCGGGCCCGGCAAGGCCAGCGAGGGCGACTCCGGGGAGTGACCGCCGGATCACCGGAACGGACCGGGCAGGCGCGGGCCGCGGGCCCGTGCCTGCCCGGTCCGAGTGAACGGAGCAGCTGATCGGCTGCGGGTCCGGCAGGTGCGCCAGGCGGGCGTTCGAATACTGCTCGAATCTCGCCCCAGTTAACGTTCCGTGAAAACAGGGTACGAACGCCGGTCCGGGCGATGCCGAGATCTGACCCTTTTTCATACTTTCGACCCGTTGAGCGATCCATGGTCCCTCAGAACGCTTCAAATCGCTCGCGTTCCACTCTCCTCAGCAGGCACATTGTGGGCTTACCGTATGCGTCATGACCTCCCCTCGTGCTTACGACGGAGTTGGCTACTACGCCCCGTCCTTTGCCTCGGACACCCCGATCTACGACAGCCTGGTGGCTGAGCGGGGAGTCCCCCAGATCGCTCCGATCAACGTCCCGGCCGCACTGCCGCCCGCGTACGACAGCGGCTACGGCTACGGCGGCTCCAGTTCCTTCGCCCCGGGCTACGGCGGCGGCTACGGCAGCAACCTGCCGGCACTGCCGGCCCCGCGCCTCGCGCTGGGTCCCGGTCCGAGCAGCCCCGGCTACGGCATGCCGAGCCAGCCCCAGTACGCGACCCCGCCGCACATCCCGCAGCAGGCGGCGATGCCCGGCCAGCGCTACCCGGAGCAGTACGGCAGCCAGCAGCAGCCGAACCCGGTGTACCAGCGCCCGATGGCGCCGATGGCCCCGGTGACGCCGCTGCGCCCGGCCGCCCCGGCGCAGGGCGGCTACCAGGAGCAGTACCCGCCCTACCAGCAGCAGCGCGGCGGCTACCAGGGCTTCTGAGACCGTTCCGACCACACCGCGGGGGGCGGGTGGCCGGAGGTCGCACTCGTCGGGGGACGAAGGTCAGCACAGCACCAGGTCATCGAGGGCCGACCGGTACACACCGGTCGGCCCTCGGCATACCGCGAACACGATCAGGAACCATCCCGGCATTCCGCCCAATTCGCCCTGCGGCGGCATCGGCGACGCAGCAGGTTTGGCACGATGGGCACATGCTCCTCCTCACCGATCTCGTGATCCATCCCGTGAAGTCCTTCGCTCCGGTGCCGTTGACCACGGCCGCCGTCGAGCCCTGGGGCCTCGCCGGCGACCGCCGCTGGATGCTGGTGGACGCCGAGGGCACGATGGTCTCGCAGCGCGAGGACCCCCGGCTGGGGCAGATCGGCGCCCAGCTGCGGCACGGCCTGGACCTGCGGGTGAGCGCGGCCGACCGGCCCGACCTGTTCCCGGCGGACCCGGAGCGGACCCACCTCGACGTGTCCGCGCCGAGCGGGACGCTGGTGCCGGTGTCGGTGTTCGGCGTCCCCTTCAAGGCCGTGGACGCCGGACCGGAGGCGGCCGCCTGGTTCAGCCGGCTTCTCGGCGCCGACCTGCGCCTGGTCCACCTGGACGACCCGGGCCACCGGCCGATGCCGGTTCCCACCAGCCTGGCGGACGCCTATCCGCTGCTGCTGACCACGCCCGAGTCACTGGCCGCGCTGAACGAGCTGATCGCGGGCGAGCACCCGGACGACCCGGTCAAGGGCCAGGCCCTGCCGATGGGCCGGTTCCGGCCGAACGTGGTCGTCAGCGGGGCCGAGGCCTGGGCCGAGACCGGCTGGCGGCGGCTGCGGATCGGCGGGACCGAGTTCCGGGTCGAGCAGCAGTGCGGACGCTGCGTGATCACCACGCTGGACCCGGCCACCGGTGAGCGGCGCGGCCCCGAGCCGCTGCTGTCGCTGGCCAGGCACCGCCGCTTCGGCAAGTCGCTGGCCTTCGGCATGCACCTCACCCCCGTGGGTGAACTCGGATCGCTGCAGGTCAGCGACCGGGTCACGGTGCTGGAGCAGGGACCGCTGCCGGTTCCGCGCTGACGCACCCGGCCGGCGCGGCCGGCGGGGTCCCGGGGAGCACGGCGGGAAGGACAGGGCGGGCGACGGCTACCGAACGGCGTCCGGCTCGTTGGGATGGGGAGAGGGGCGTAACCGGGTGCCAGACGCAGTACCGTGGGCGGACCGGGCACCACTAGGAAGCTGGGGGCGGCACATCTCCATGGGCGCAGGCGTGGTGCGGGTGACGCTGGACGGAGCCTCGCGGTGGCGGCGGCGGTCCGGCGAGTACACGACGATGGCGGAGGCGCTGGCCGCCGCCGAGTCCGGGGACACGGTGACCATAGGGCCCGGTGTCTTCCGCGAGAACGTACGGGTCGACAAGTCGCTGACGCTGCGGGCGGCGGAGGGCCTCGGCTCGGTGCGGATCGAGCCGGCGGCCGGCACCGCGCTGACCGTGCTGGCGTCCGCCGTGGTGCAGGGGCTGGTGCTGGAGGGCCAGGACGGCTCCGCCCCGGCGGTGCTGATCGCCGCGGGCCAGGGCGAGCTGACGGACTGTCGGATCGTCACCCGGTCCTCGGTGGGCATCGAGGTGCTGGGCGAGGCCCAGCCCACGGTCCGGCGCTGCTCGGTCGACAACGCGGGCGGCATCGGGATCCGGGTCACCGAGGGCGCAGCAGCTGCGGGAGCTGCGGGACAGCCGGACGCCGCCGCCGTCTTCGAGGACTGCGAGGTGGTCGCCGCCGGGCAGGCCGGAGTGGTCGTCAGGGCCGGGGCGAGCGCGCGTCTTGAGCGCTGCCGGGTGCACCACGCAACGGGGGCGGGCCTGGTGCTCACCGGCGCCGGCAGCGTGGTCGACGCGGTCGGCTGCGAGATCTACGAGATCAACGGCAACGGCGTGCAGGCCGAGGACCGCGCGGTGGGCCGGCTGCTGGAGTGCAGCGTGCACCGGGTCACCGACAACGGCCTGGCGCTGGACACCGAGGCGCTGCTGGAGCTCACCGGCAGCCGGCTGCACGACATCCCGGAGAACGGCGCCGACCTGCGCGGCCGCAGCGCGCTGACGCTGCGTCGGAGCACCCTGCGCTCCTTCGGCCGCAACGGGCTCTCGGTGTGGGACGCCGGCACCCGGGTGGACGCGGAGGGCTGCGAGATCCGTGACAGCACCGGCGACTATCCGGCGGTGTGGGTCAGCGACGGCGCCCAGGTGAAGCTGACCGACTGCCGCGTCCACGATGTGCCCGACGCGCTGTTCGTCCTGGACCGGGGCTCCACGGCGGAGGCGGTGGACTGCGCGTTCACCCAGGTCCGCAACACGGCCGTGTCGGTCAGCGACGGTGCCACGGTCCGGCTCGACCAGGTCCGGGTGCAGGACGCCAACACCGGCCTGTGGTTCCGCGACCACGGCAGCGGTGGGCTGCTGACCGGCTGCGAGGTCGCCGACGTGGCCACCGGGGTGATCGCCACCAAGGGCGCCGACCCGGTGCTGCGCCGCTGCACGGTGCGCGGCAGCGCCGAGGCCGGCGTGTACGTCTCGGCGGGCGGGCGGGGCACCTTCGAGGAGTGCACCGCCGTCCAGGGCAAGGGCTTCGGGTTCCATGTGATCGACGGCTGCCGCACCGTGCTGACCCGCTGCCGCGCGGAGCAGAACGCCCGCGGCGGCTTCGAGTTCTCCGAGGCGGGCCCGGTGGCGGAGGGCTGCGTGTCGGACGACGCCAGGGCCGCCGCACCGGCCGCGGCCGCTCCGGCCCGGGCCACCTCGACCGCCTCGGCCTGGCAACAGGCCGCGCCTCCGGCCGCCTCCGGCCCGGCTCTGCCGCAGCCCCGCAGCGAGCCGCTGGTGGACGCGCGGCCGCAGATCGCGCCGCTGCCGGACTGCCGTCCGGCCGAGGTGGCGCTGGCCGAACTCGACTCGCTGATCGGCCTGGAGACCGTCAAGCAGGAGGTGCGCACCCTGATCGACCTGATCTCGGTGGGACGGCGGCGGCAGCAGGCCGGGCTGAAGGCCCCCTCGCTGCGCCGGCACCTGGTGTTCACCGGCTCCCCCGGCACCGGCAAGACCACGGTGGCCCGGCTCTACGGGGAGATCCTGGCGGCGCTGGGCGTGCTGCAGCGCGGGCACCTGGTCGAGGTGGCCCGGCTGGATCTGGTCGGCGAGCACGTCGGCTCGACCGCGCTGCGCACCTCCGAGGTGTTCCAGCGCTCGCTGGGCGGGGTGCTCTTCATCGACGAGGCCTATGCGCTGGCGCCGGAGGACGGCGGCCGCGACTTCGGCCGGGAGGCCATCGACACCCTGGTGAAGCTGATGGAGGACCACCGCGACGAGGTGGTGGTCATCGTGGCCGGCTACACCGCCGAGATGGAGCGCTTCCTGAGCGCCAACCCCGGGGTGGCGTCCCGGTTCTCGCGGACCGTCACCTTCGCCGACTACTCCGCCCCCGAGCTGCTGGAGATCACCCGGCGGCAGGCCGCCGAGCACGAGTACCAGCTGGCGGAGGAGACCGCGGCGGCACTGCTGGAGCACTACGCGGTGATCCCCAAGGGCCCGTCCTTCGGCAACGGCCGCACCGCCCGCCAGGTGTTCGAGACGATGATCGAACGCCATGCGGTACGGCTGGCCCAGGTCGCCGAGGTGACCACCGAGCAGTTGCAGCTGCTGCTGCCGCAGGACCTGCCCGGCGCCCCTCCCCCGCCCCCGGCACCCGCCGTCGTGGCGGCAGGTGCCGGGGTGGCCGCAGGTGCCGGGGTGGCTGCGGGTGCCGGGGTGTCGGGCGGCGCCGGGGCATCGGTGGTGGCCGGGGCTACAGCTGACGGAGCAGGGCGTCCCGCTCCTCGATGAAGCGGGGGTCGAGCCGGTAGTCCTTGTGCGCCCGGATCGGGACGGGCAGCGGATGCGCCGCGTCCCGGTCGTAGGCGAGCGGGTCGACCAGCGGCAGCGCGTCCACGCTCGGTGCGGGCACCGCGACCCGGACCGGGCCGCCGATCGGGTCGGTGACCCGGAACAGGTTGCGCCAGCGCGGGGCGTAGCCGTGCAGTCTGCCCAGGTCGTCCGGGCCCATGAACGCCGGGAAGAACCGCCCGTACAGGCGGCGCAGCGGACAGCCGTAGGTCAGCAGCGCCACCCGGGCCCGGGTCCCCGGGTCCAGCTGCCAGACGACGGCCGCCGCGAGCACGGTGCCCTGGGAGTGACCGGACAGCACCAGCCGCCGGGCCGGGTCCCCGTTCAGCCAGGTGCGGATCCGCCACTCCAGGTCGGGGACCGCGCGCTCGGCGTAGCAGGGCGGCGCGAAGGGGTGCGCCGCGCGCGGCCAGAAGGTGCCGATGTCCCAGCACACGCCCACGGTACGGCGGGTGCCGACCTGGCTGTAGGCGGCCCGGCCGAGCCCGACCAGGGCCAGCGCGAACGCGCCGACCAGCCAGCCGCCGAGGGACTGCAGCGTGGTCGCCGCGTACGAGACCGCGGTCGGGGCTCCCTGCGCGGCCAGCGCCGGGGTCCGGCCACTGGCCAGCGCCCCGGCCAGCGCGGTCGCGGCGAGCAGGAAGGCCAGCAGCGCGAGGCCGCCGACCAGCACCGGACCGGCGTCGGTGAGCCGGGCCCGGGCCAGCGCCCCGGCGATCTGCGCGGTGCGGGTGGCACTGGAGTGCGTCCCGGTCTCGTACGCCTGGTTCACCTCGGGCTCCAGGGAGTGCTGCTGACGGAGCATCCGGACCGCGAGCAGCAGCAGCGGCGGCACCAGCAGCACGGCGAGCAGCGGCACCCCGGTGCTGTGCCAGGTGAGCAGCAGCGGCGGGCCGGGCAGGGTGACCCCGAGGGTGCCGGTGCCCATCAGCCACTGCGCCGCCCAGACCGTCGCCCCGGCGGTGAACAGATTGCCCAGGCCGATGCCGAGCATGGCCGTGGCCGGTCCGGCCAGGCCGTGCAGGGCGGGGCCGTCCGGGCCGCCGAAGCGCAGGTCCCCGTCGGCGGGCGGCCGGTCCGGGCCGGGGACGGTGATCGGGTCCCGCGACCGCGGCGGCGGGGTGCCGTGGCCGCGCAGCAGCAGCGCGGCACCGGCCAGCAGCAGTACCAGCATCAGTTGCAGCAGGCACAGCGCCGCGAAGGTGCCGCCCGCGCCGGGCAGCCGGCCGCCGGTGCGCCAACTGTCCCTGGACCAGCCCGCGTAGAGGACCACCAGCAGCAGCACCGCGAGCGCGGCCCAGTGCAGTATCCGCAGCGCGAGCGGGTCGGCCCGGTCGTCCTGCTGCTCCTCCTGGCGGTCGCCGGCCACCAGCGCGACCAGGGCACCGGCCGCCGGCAGCACCAGCAGCCCGAGCAGGATCCAGCCGATGACCGCGAGGACGGTGCCGCCGCCGCTGGAGCGGTCCCGGGCCAGCGTCGGCAGCAGTACCGCGAGGGCCACGGTGAGCAGCCCGGCCGCGACGTGGACCGTCCGCAGGCGGCGGACCTGGGCCATGCCGTACCAGAATCCGGGCATCTCCATCGGCGGCAGATCCACCCTCAGACCCGGGTCGGCGGCGGGGCGCTGGGCCTCGTAGCTGCTCCAGGTGAGTCGGGACAGCCACCACAGCAGCGCCACCAGCGCGGTCGGCACGGCGGCGGCCAGCGCGAGCCGACGGCCCGGTTCGCTCCACCAGCCGCCGTGGTCGGCGGCGAGGAAGCCCAGCCAGGAGTGGTGCGCGGCGCAGCCGGCGGTGCCGGCGCACTGCCAGGCCGTCAGGTCCAGCGCCACCTCGCAGGCGGCCGCGGTGAGCAGCACGGTCAGGCTCAGCGCGACCAGCCGCACCAGCAGGTCGTAGGGGCGCTGCGCACGGGCCGTGCGGGGCGCGGCCGGGCGGGTCCAGTGGGCCAGGTTGGCGAGCATGAACGGGAGCAGCAGCAGCCACAGCGCCCGGCCGGCCGCTCCGGAGGTCAGCCCGCCCCAGGAGTACGCCTCCTCGACCGCGCCGCCCGCGTAGCGCTCCGGGTGCTGCTCGGCGTCCGCGTCCTCCGAGCGCCGGTAGGTTCCGGCCACGGCGTCCCCGGTGATCTGCTGCAGGTGCGGATCGTCGAGCATCACCTCGGGGGTGGTCCCGCCGACCCCGTGCACCAGGAGCTCCAACGAGAGTCCCTGGTCCGCTCCGTCCGGCGACGCCGGTGCGTACTCGTTCGGCATGGCCACCCCCCTGCCCGCTGCTGCCCGTGCGGTGGTGCCGCGCGACGCGCGGTGTGTTGTCCGGATATCGTCGCGCGTTCCGGGGCGACACGCATCAACTCGGACAGGAACAGGTGAAAACCACCCGATGGGGTGGTCACTGGGGCAATAGCGACGGGTGGGAGCGGTCGGCCGGCGCGGCGTGCGCCGTCAGCGGGGCTGGTCCTTGTGCCGCTGGTAGTAGCGGGCGACGCGGACCCGGTTCCCGCACAGGGCGGGCGAGCACCAGCGGCGCCGCGGGTGGGCGGGCAGGAACAGCAGGGTGCAGTCCGGCCCCTCGCAGCACCGCACCGAGGTGACCGCCGGGGAGGTCAGCAGGTCGGCCGCCGCCTCGGCGAGTTCGGCCAGCAGCACCGCGGTGGGGTCGCCGCCGCGACGCGGCCTGGCGACCACCGCGCCGTCCACCCAGGCCAGTTCGCGATGGCCGGGCGCCCCGCGCTGGGCCTCGGTGAGCGCGAGCAGCGTGGACGCCGGCGGGGGCGTGCCGGTACTGGCGTGCGCGACGGCCTCGGCGACCTGATCGCGCAGCGCGCGCAACGCGCCGAGGTCGACCGCGTCGGCGACCCCGCCGCCGCCCGGGGGCGTGAGCCGGCCCGCCTCGGCGGCGAGCCAGGCGCCGAAGCCCTCGGCGGTGGCCAGCAGGTCGAGCGCGCCCTCGGGCGTGCCGAACCTCGTGTTGATCAGATCCAGCGCGAGCGGCTCTCCGGCCAGGGGGACCATCTCCATGGCACTAATGGTAACTCAGGACGTTGACACATTAGAGGGCTCAGGAGATAGTACTAATGCATCATCACCACAAGGAGGCATGTGACATGGCTGCACCGGAGATCGTCCAGGTCGCGCACCGCTTCGTCGACGTCGACGGAGTGCGGGTCTTCTACCGCGAGGCGGGCCCGGCCGACGCGCCGACCCTGCTACTGCTGCACGGCTTCCCCTCCGCGTCACACCAGTTCAGGCGGCTGATGGAGGTCCTGGGCACGCGCTACCGGCTGATCGCCCCGGACTATCCGGGCTTCGGGCACACCGAGGCGCCGGAGGACTTCGAGTACTCCTTCGAGCGCCTCGCCGACGTGACCGAGGGCTTCGTGCGGGCACTGGGCCTCACCCGCTTCTCGATCTACACCTTCGACTTCGGTGGCCCGGTCGGCCTCCGGCTCGCCACCCGGCACCCGGAGTGGATCGCCGGCCTGGTCGTCCAGAACGCGAACGCCTACGAGGTGGGCCTGTCGGACCTCGCCCGGGGCATGACCGCCAACCGTCCGGGCGTCGAGGGGGCCGCCGAGCGGGTGCGGGAGTTCCTGGTCCTGCCGGTCACCCGGAGCCAGTACGAGGGCGGCACCGCCGACCCGGCGCTCGTCGCGCCGGACGGCTGGACCCTGGACCAGCACTTCCTCGACCTGCCCGGACGCAAGGACGCCCAGGTCGCACTGGCCCTCGACTACCACTCCAACCTGGAGCTCTACCCGCTCTGGCAGGAGTGGCTGCGCAAGCACCAGCCGCCGGCGCTGATCGTCTGGGGCCGCAACGACGCCTTCTTCCCCGAGCCCGGCGCGCACGCCTACCTGCGCGACCTTCCGGACGCCGAGCTGCACGTCCTCGACACCGGGCACTTCGCACTGGAGGACAAGCTGCCCGAGATCGCCCCGCTGATCGCCGCCTTCCTCGACCGCATCTGACCGGCCGCCGCCCGCGGCGGCCCGGCTCGTCCGGAGGACGGTCGGGCGATGGTTCGCGCCGCCCGCACATGCAAGGATGGCCCCGACGCAGCGGAGTGGTGAGAGGACGAGGGTGGCCGAGAACAGCAATCTCCTGGCGGAGCAACGGCGAGCCCTGATCCTGGACGAGGTGCGGCGGCGCGGCGGGGTCCGGGTCAACGAGCTGACCCGGCGGCTGAGCGTGTCGGACATGACGGTCCGTCGGGACCTGGACGCGCTCGCCCGGCAGGGGATGGTGGAGAAGGTCCACGGCGGTGCCGTGCCGGTACTGGAGGCCAGCACCCACGAGCCCGGCTTCGAGGCCAAGTCGGCGCTGGAGCTGACCGCCAAGGAGGACATCGCCCGGGAGGCGGCCGCCCTGGTCACCCCCGGCAGCGCGGTGGCCCTGTCCGGCGGCACCACGACCTACGCGCTGGCGCACCACCTGGTCCAGGTCGAGGGCCTGACCGTGGTCACCAACTCGGTCCGGGTCGCCGACGTGTTCGAGCACGCGCTGCGGCACGGCGCGGCGGCGGCGCACGCGGCGACGGTGGTGCTGACCGGCGGGGTGCGCACCCCCTCGGACTCCCTGGTCGGCCCGATCGCCGACCGGGCCATCCGCTCGCTCCACTTCGACCTGCTGTTCCTGGGCTGCCACGGCATCTCCCTGGAGGCCGGACTGTCCACCCCGAACCTGGCCGAGGCCGAGACCAACCGCAGCTTCGTCGCCTCCGCGCGCCGGGTGGTGGCGGTGGCCGACCACACCAAGTGGGGCACCGTGGGCCTGTCCACCTTCGCCGCGCTGACCGAAGTCGACACCCTGGTCACCGATGTCGGCCTGCCGCTGGAGATCCGCTCCGCGGTCTCCGAGCAGGTCCGCCAGGTCATCATCGCCGACGCCCGCGGCGGCGCCGCCCCGCTGCCCGAGTGACCGACGCGCCCGGCTGACGGGCCCGCCGTCCCGAGGGCGGGCGAACTGACGGCCTGTCTAACTGACAGATCGTCAACTAGACTGCGCGGACCCAGACGAGGTCCAGATCCCCGAAGGTGCGCGATGGTGAACGTACTGCGTCCGGTGACCCCGGACTTCCTGGAGCACGCCCCGGTCCGGCTGGTCAGCACCGCGCGGCTGCGGGCGGAGCCGGAAGCGGTGTTCCAGGAGCTGACCGAGGACGCCTCGACCTGGCCGCAGTGGTTCCGCGAGATACGCTCCGCCCGCTACACCGGCCCGCCGCCGCACGGCGTCGGCGCCGGCCGCGCCGTCGCGCTGCGCGGTGGTGTCCGGCTCGTCGAGAGCGTGCTGGTCTGCGACCCGCCCCGGCGCTTCGTCTACCGGGTCGAGCAGGTCAACGTCCCCTCGGTCCGGGCCTGGGCGGAGGAGTGGCTGCTCAGCCCGGCTCCGGACGGCGGCACCGCGCTCCGCTTCACCATCGCCGTCGAGACGCCGCTGAGCGTCGGCCTGCTGCTGACGGCGATCCGCCCCGGCGTGTCCCGCTCCGTCCGGATCGCCGCCCGCCGCCTGGACGCCCGCTGCGGCAACGGCGTCAGCAGCGGCGTTGGCGGCAGCGGCGTTGGCGGCAGCGGCGTTGGCGGCAGCTGACCCGACCCCGCCTGCCGTCCCGTCCGCGCGCCCCCGCACGCGCCCGCCGTTGTGAGGGACCGTCAGCCGGTCCAGGTCCCGCTGCCGAGGAACTCGTCGAGGACCGTCGCGTACGGGGCGATGTCGAGGCCCTGCTCGGCGAGCCACGCGTCGGAGTAGTACTTGTCGAGGTAGCGGTCGCCCGGGTCGCAGAGCAGGGTGACCACACTGCCGCGCTCACCGGCCGCGAGCATCTGCGCGATGATCGTGAAGGCGCTCCACAGGCCGGTACCGGTGGAGGCACCCGGCTTGCGGCCGATGACCGCGGCGAGGGCGCGCGCCGCCGCGATGGAGGCGGCGTCCGGGACCTTCATCATCCGGTCGATCGCCCCGGGGATGAAGCTGGGCTCCATCCGGGGGCGGCCGATGCCCTCGATCCGGGAGCCCTTCTCGCAGGTCACGTCCAGGTCGCCGCTGACCCAGCCGTCAAAGAAGCAGGAGTTCTCCGGGTCGGCCACGCAGATCAGGGTGTCCGCCTGGACGTAGTGCACGTACCGGGCCAGGGTGGCCGAGGTGCCGCCGGTGCCGGCCGTGGCCACGATCCAGGCCGGGACGGGGTAGCGCTCCAGCCGCAGCTGGGCGTAGATCGACTCGGCGATGTTGTTGTTGCCGCGCCAGTCGGTGGCCCGCTCGGCATAGGTGAACTGGTCCATGTAGTGGCCGCCGGACTCCTCCGCGAGCCGCGCCGAGACCTCGTACAGCGTGCGGGTGTCGTCGACCAGGTGGCAGCTGCCGCCCTGGGCCTCGATGAGGCTGATCTTCTCGCAGCTGGTGGTGCGCGGCATGACCGCGATGAAGGGCACCCCGATCAGCTTGGCGAAGTACGCCTCGGAGACCGCGGTGGAGCCGCTGGACGCCTCCACCACCGGCTTGCCGGGCCGGACCCAGCCGTTGCACAGGGCGTAGAGGAACAGCGAACGCGCCAGCCGGTGCTTGAGGCTGCCGGTGATGTGCGTCGACTCGTCCTTGAGATAGAGGTCGATGCCCCACTCCTCGGGCAGCGGGAACCGCAGCAGATGGGTGTCGGCGGAGCGGTTGGCGTCGGCCTGAACCTTGCGGACAGCCTCTTTCAGCCAGGCCCGGTACTCGGCGTCGCTGCGGTCCACGTCCACGGTCTTCATAAGGCTGCGCTGCTCCCTCGGTCGCCCTGCGGTCCCTGTCGCCGCCACGGGCCTGTACTCCCGCGCATCGTAACCGGCGGGCGGTGGCTGGAAATCGCCGGCACCTGCCATCCGGGGGCGGATGTTCCACAACTCAACGCGTTGGCGCGGTTACGCAGCGCCGAACATGCGTGCAGCATGGACCGGGGTCGCCCGCGCGTTGCGGATACGCACTGATCGGGTGATTCTGGACATGTCTCTGATCGTATCCTCGTGGTAACTCTGCGCAGCGGAGGAGTCGACGCGTGATGGAGTCCGACAGGCATTACGAACTGTGTCTTACCGCCGAACCGCAGCGGTTCACGGTGGTCCGAAGGATTGTCACGGCGCATCTGCGTCACTGGAACCTCCCGGACCTGGTGGACCAGGCCCTGCTCGGAGTGACCGAGCTGCTGGGGAACGTGCACCGGCATGTCGGACCGCTCGCGGAGTGCCGGCTGCGGCTGACCGCCGTCGACGGCTTCCTGCGCTGCGAGGTCCACGACAGCAGCCCCACCCTCCCCCGGCTGCTGGCCCCGCCCGAGGACGAGCCGACCGGGCGGGGCCTCGCGCTGGTCGCGGCGCTGAGCAAGGAGTGGGGCGCGCAGCCGGAGGAGTCCGGCAAGGTGGTCTGGTTCGCGCTGCAGAGCAGCGAGATGCCGGCCGAGCCCTACCCGGACGAGCCCGGGTCCGGGCCAGGGACCGCCGCGGAGGCCGAGGCCGCCGTCGAGGTCGACCACGCGAACGGGATCGCGGCCTCCGAACCGCTGCGGCTGGCCACGCTGCCGTCGGAATGGCGGACGCCCCCGCCCCCGCCGGAGAAGGCGGACGAGCGGGGGCGGATCCCGGTACGGGTCAGGGTCTGACGCCGACGGCGGAGCCGAACACGGCGCTCAGCGCTTGCCGTCCGTGGGCTGGTCGGTCACCGGCGGGTTGCCGGCCCCGGCCAGCAGGTCGTAGCGCTCGCGGTACTCGAACTCGTCGATGGCCCCCTCGGCGTAGCGCCGGTTGAGCGTCTCGATCGGGGACGGCGCGGGTGCCGGCCCGGAGGCCTGCGGCCCGTAGCCGGCCCAGGGCGCGCGGCCGGCCCACGGAGGGGTTCCGGCGGCGCCGGAAGCCCCGGGGCCCCGGCGGAAGCCGCCGGCCCGGAAGACGACCCGGCGGATCACCATCACTGCGGTGAACCAGAACAGCGGCACCAGCAGGATCCACGGGCCCGGCCCGCCGTGCCAGCCGTCGGCCAGGAGAGTTGCGTTCATGTCGGGCTCCTCGTCCGTGCGGGCTGCGACCTTCGCGGCCCACTACGAGAATCGCCCCACGCACCCCCGCCGGTCGTCGTGCACCGGCGGGCACTTGCCCTGCTCCCCCGGGAGTACCGGCCCCGTCCCGCCCTACTCCGCCGCTACTCCGCCCGATGCCGCGCCGCCCGCCCCGCCCCGCCCCAGCGGCCAGCGGCCTGCGGCTGCCGGGTCAGCGGGCGAGGACGGCGAGGGGGTCGGCGAGGACCGGGGCCCAGGCGAGTTCGGCCGCACCGGCCAGCTCCGAGCGCGGCAGGCAGGCGGGCACGATCGGGATGCACCCGCTGCGCCCCCAGTACGAGCGTTCCTGGACCACCCTCGGCAGCCGGTCCTGATCCGCCGCCAGCAGCGCGCTGTGGAACGCGCCGAGCACCACCCGGTCCGGGTTGAGAATGTTGATCACCCCGGCGATGCCCAGGCCCAGCCGGTCGGTGACGTGCTCCACCCCCGCGCGGGCCTGCCGGTCCCCCGCCGCCGCAGCGGCCAGCACCTCCGCGGTCTGGTCGAACAGCGGGCGTGAGGGGTCGTCCTCGCGTCCGGCCGCGGCCAGCAGCGCGGGCGGGTCGGCCTCGACGTCCAGGCAGCCACGGTTGCCGCAGGGACACCGGCGTCCGTTCGGGTCGACCACCACCTGCCCCACCTCCAGGGCCAGCCCGCCGCTGCCGGTGTGCAGCCTGCCGTCCACCACCAGCGCCCCGCCGACGCCCCGGTGACCGGAGGTCACATAGAGCAGGTGCCGCGCGCCACGCCCCGCGCCGTGGCGGTGTTCGGCCAGCGCGGCCAGGTTGGCGTCATTGGCCAGGTCCACCGGGATGCCCAGCCCGGCTGCCTCGACCTCGTCCTCCAGCAGTCGGCCGATCGGCGTACCGGACGGCCAGTCGAGGTACATGGCCGCGACGGCGATCCGCTCCGGCAGCGCGACCGGGGTGGGGACGGCCAGGCCGAAGCCGACGCAGCGGCGCGGTTCGGCGGCGATCACCCGGGCCGCCTCCGCGACCACCGCGTGCAGCACCCGCTCGGGGGTGGCGCGGTCCGGCAGCGGATGGTCCCGGTGGGCGTGCAGGACACCGCCCAGCCCGGCCACCGCGACGGTGAAGCCGTCCGCGTGGATCTGCGCGGCCAGCACCACCGGCCCGGCCGGGTCGACGCCGAGCCGGTGCGAGGGCCGGCCCCGGGTCCCCCCGGCGGGCCGGGCGTCGACGGTGATCAGGCGGAGCGCCTGCAGCTCGCCGGTGATCGCCCCGGCGGTGGCCCGGGTCACCCCGAGCGCGCCGGTCAGCACGGAGCGGGTCGGCGCCGCGCCGCTGTGGATCAGCGCGAGCGCGGGACCGAGGGCCGCGCGCCCCCGGTCGGGAGTCGTATGGGTAGGCTGCACGCTTCCATTCTGACTTTGTGCCCCAAATAAACAAACCAGCCGTGCGCTTTGACAACGCTCAGTTGAGTGAGTCGGCGGCGTCCGCCGCCTGAAGCACGAGACAGCTCCACCGGACGCCGTCGCGGCCGTGGAGATCGGGACGCTCACTGCGGTGGACCGTCTGCAGGCCGTACGCAGCGCCCAGCTCGGTTGTCTCAGCAGGGGACACGTCGAACATGTGACGGCCATCGGGCACAGGACCGTGGCGGAGATTGACGAAGAACCGGCCACCGGGCACCAGCAACGTGGCGATCCTGGCCATCGCGCGTCGACGCTCCTCGGCGTCCACGTGCATCCACACCGCAGTGGCGAAGACCGCGTCAAACCGGCCTGTGTGCCGGCTCAGCACCAAGTCCGGAAGAACGTCGTCGACCCAGTCAATCCCGCTGTCTGCATGGATGCGCTGTCCATGCGCCCGCAGCTCCGCAGTCGGCTCGACAGCCACGACCCTGTGTCCACGGGCCGCCAGTGCGGCGGCATCGCGCCCGGTCCCTGCGCCCACATCGAGGATGCGCCCGGGCTCGGCAGGAACCAGCTGCAGCACGTCGCCGTGGACGTCGCCGAAGGTGACCTCCTCGTACTGGACCGCCAGCGCGTCCGCCGCCTCGGCATACCCAGCGGTTCCCCTGGCCGGGCCGATGCCGCTCCCGGCGGGGGCCGATTGATCACTCATGGCCGAAGGCTACCGGCCCACTGGTTCTCCGGGACTTGTGTGGGTGGGCCGGGCGCTTCTATCCTGACTTTGTGCCGCAAATAAACAAATCAGTCGTCACGTCCGCCCCACCCCTTCTCACCCGCCTCGCGGCCGGCTGGTCGCCGGCGCGGACCGCGCTGACCGTCTTCTTCGCGCTGGACGGATTCCTCTTCGCCGGCTGGGTCGTCCGGATCCCGGCGATCAAGACAGAGGTGCACGCCTCGGCGGCGCAGCTGGGGCTGGCCCTGCTCTGCGTGTCCTTCGGCGCCCTCGCGGTGATGACCGGCGTCGGCCGGCTCTGCCTGCGGTACGGCAACCATCCGGTCACCGCGGGCGCGGCCGTGCTGCTGAGCGCCTCGGCGGCGCTGCCCCCGCAGGTGCATTCGGTGCTGGGCCTGGGCGGGGTGCTGCTGCTGTTCGGCGCGGGCTACGGGGCGATGAACATCGGCATCAACAGCGCCGCCGTCGACCTGGTCGCGGCGGCACGACGGCCGATCATGCCGTCGTTCCACGCCGCGTACAGCCTGGGCGGACTGATCGGCGCGAGCCTGGGCGGGCTGCTGGCCGGGGTGTTGAGCCCGGCCCGGCACCTGGGCCTGATCGCGGTGTTCGGGCTGGTGGTGACCGTGCTGGCGGGCGTCCCGCTGCTGCGCCACCGGGTCGCGCCCGCGCCGCGCGCCGACCTGGCGCGGGCGGCGGTGGACGATGTCGCGAACGGAACCGCAGCGCCGGCCGGAACGGTGCCCGGTGGGGGCGGCGCGGCCGGTGCCGGGGCCAGGCTCGGGGCACGTGGGCCGCTGCTGCTGGTGCTGCTGCTCGGCGTGGTCGCGCTCTGCGACGCCTATGGCGAGGGGGCGCTCGCGGACTGGGGCACGCTGCACCTGAGTGCCGACCTGCATACCTCGGCCGCCGTCGCCGCCGCCGGATTCGCCACCTACTCGCTGGCCATGACGACGGGTCGGCTGAGCGGCACCCGGCTGGTGGAGCGCTTCGGTCCGACCCGGGTCATGATCACCGGCGCCGGGGTGGCCGGCGCCGGAATGCTGGTCTCGGCGCTCAGTCCCTGGCTGCCGCTGGTGCTGGGCGGGTTCCTGCTGGTCGGGCTCGGCCTGGCGAACATCTTCCCGCTGGCCATCGACCGGGCCGGGGCGCTGGACGGCCCCAAGGGCGTGGCCACGGCGTCGATGCTGGGCTACGGCGGGATGGTGCTGGGGCCGCCGCTGATCGGGTTCCTGGCCCAGGGGGTCGGTCTGCCGAACGCGCTGGTGTCGGTGGCGCTGTTGGCCTGGCTCGCGGGGGTGGCCGCCCTCGCCGTACAGCGGGCCGGCTCCTCGGCCGGCCCCGGCCTGCCACGGCCCGGGGCCGGAGACAGGGCCGGAGACGGAGCCGGACGCACGGGCGGAGTCAGGGCCGAAGGGAGGGCGGATGCCTCGGGTGGTCGTACTCCCTGCGGCAGCACCGCGGACGGTGCGGGTGCGGGGCAGGTCAGCTGACCGGGTCCGGGTCGGGTGCCGTGTCCGCTTCCTCGGTCCTGGGCAGCCGCAGGTCCCAGCCGATCAGCGCGACCAGTTGCTCGTGGGTGATCCCCTCCGGGATCGGCTTGGGCGCGACCGTGCGGATCGGCGGCTGCCAGCCCTCCTCCGGCGTGAACCGGCGTACCACCCGTGCGGGCGCGCCCGCGACGACGCTGTGGTCCGGCACCACGCCCCGGACCACGGAGTTGGCGGCCACCACGACATTGCGGCCGATGGTCGCCCCCGGCAGGATCACCGCGCCGGTCCCGATCCAGCTGCCCGAGCCGATGGACACCGGTTCGTTGCGCGGCCACTGCTTGCCGATCGGCAGGTCCGGGTCGTCGTAGGAGTGGTTCTCGTCGGTGACGTAGACGCCGGGCCCGGTCCAGACGTCGTCGCCGAAGGTGATGGAGTGGTGGCCGACGACATGGCTGTCGCGCCCCAGCACGCAGCCGTTGCCGATGGTCACGATGGGCTCCGGCCCCAGGTCCAGGCCGGGCAGGAATCCGGCCGAGAGGGAGACGCCCTCCCCGATGATGCAGTGCGAACCCAGGTGGATCCACCGCTCGTTGAACACCGACCCGAGCGGGAAGGTCAGCCGGGTGCACTCCCCGATGGCACCGAAGCGCAGCCGGCCCGGCCGCTCGGCGCTGACCGAACCGGTCTCCTGCACCCACTGCCAGCCCCGGTGGACCAGCGTCGTCGCAGCCCGGCGGGCACGGGCCCGTGCGGCGGCGCGTATCTTCTCGGCGAACGGCATCGGCATGCGGACACGGTAACCGGAGTGGACCCGCATCGTTCCGCCGGGGTTACTGACGAGTCACACGTCACTCGAACATGGTCGCGCGTCAGTCGAACAGCGAGCTGTGCAGCGGCAGCCAGGCCGCGCCCGCGCAGCGGTGGGCGACCTCGTCACGGGCGAACCAGTCGGCCTCGGCGCACTCCGACCCCGGATCCGGCTCCGTGGGCAGGCCCCGGTGGTCCAGCCGGGCCAGGTGGAAGGCCATGAACGCCCGTCCGGGATAGCCGTAGTCGGCCGGGGGCGGGCCGAGCAGGGTGATCTGCTGGCCGCCCATCAGCGTCAGCTGCGACGGCTGGAGCCGCAGCCCGGTCTCCTCCGCGAGCTCCCGCACCGCCGCCGCCACCGGCCGTTCCCCCGGGTCGAGGTGCCCGCCGGGCACCTCCCACCCGCGCCCCGGCCGGTCGACCCGGGTCAGCAGGGTGCGCTCCTCGGCGTCCAGGACCAGGGCGAACGCCGTGGTGACGACATGGCTCTTCGGCACCTCGGCGGAGCGCAGCAGGTCCATCCGGTGCGGCGGCCGGATCCAGGGGACGGTCAGGGTGGCGAGCACGGTGGCGGTGGTCATGCTCCGCATCCTGCCAGCCGGAGCCGCTCCCCGGCCGGGCTACTCGGCCCAGTTGGGCGGGCGGCGCTCCAGGAAGGAGAGCATGCCCTCGCGGGCCTCGGCGGAGCCGAAGAGCAGGGCGGACTGCGCCACCATCGACTCGCCGTCGTGTTCAAAGGTGCGCAGCACCTCGCCGGTGACCAGGCGCTTGGTCTCGGCCAGGCCCTGCGGCGAGGCCAGCCGCAGCGCGTCGAGGACGGGGGTCAGCGCGGCGTCCGTGTCCTCCGCGGCCTCCGTCAGCAGGCCGATCCGCTGTGCCTCGGCCGCGTCGAAGACCGAGCCGGTCAGGTACCAGCGGGCGGCGCCGCGCGGGTCGAGCCGGGGCAGCAGGGACAGCGAGATGACGGCGGGGGCGAGGCCGAGCCGTACCTCGGTGAAGGCGAAGGTGGAGCTGGGTCCCGCGACGGCCAGGTCGCAGGCGCCGAGCAGGCCCAGGCCGCCGGCCCGGACATGGCCGTCCACCTTGGCGATGACCGGCTTGGGCAGCTCCACGAGCGCGCGCATCACCGCGACCAGGCGGCGCGGGTTCGCGGTGGCGTCGCCGGAGGTGGCCTCGGAGAGGTCCGCCCCGGCGCAGAAGGTACCGCCGGTGTGGGTGAGCACCACGGCGCGCACCGCCGGATCCTTGCCCGCGTCCGCCAGCCCCTGCTCCAGCTGGGCGACCAGGGTGGAGGAGAGCGCGTTGCGGTTGCGCGGCGAGTCCAGGGTCAGCGTGGCGACGGAGCGCTCCACGCGGTAGTGGACGAGCGGCTCGGTACCGGACATGAGGTGGTGTCCTTCCGGGGCGGGTGCGGGCGGCGAGGGTGTTCGCTGTGCGGCGACGTTACTACCGCTCGCCGCACCGGTGGGCGCCCCGGGGAGATCATGGCCGCGTGGAGTCGATCACAGCCGGCCGGGTCAGCCGAGGTCGCGGCGGCAGAGGGCGGCGAGACCGGTCGCCGCGAGGACCGCGGCCAGGCCGGTGAGCCAGAGCAGCGGCGCAGCCGCGAACTGCGCGCCGGGAAGCCGGGGGATGTGGGTGAACGGCGAGAGGTCGAGCACCCACTGGCCGGCCTTCAGCGCCGGGCCCAGGTACGAGATCAGCAGCAGCACGCTGAGGATCCCCCAGGCCGCCGAGGTCCGGCGCGGCAGCAGACCGATCACCAGGACCGCGCCCGCCGCGATGCACCAGACCGCCGGGAGCTGCGCGGCGGCGGCGCCGACCAGCGACGCGGTGCGGCCGCCGACGTCCCCGAGCAGCACGCCGGCCGCGACGCCGGTGCCGGCCCCGCCGGCGATCAGCAGCACCGCGGATCCGGCCAGCGGATACGCGAGATGGCTGCAGGCCCAGCGGAGCCGGGAGACGGCCGTGGCCAGCAGGGGTTCGGCCCGGCCGTCCGCCTCCTCGCCGCGCAGGCGCAGCGCGGCCTGCACCGCGTAGACCGCGGCGACCATGCCGAGCAGGTTCACCATGGTGGCCAGGTAGGCGTCGACGATGCTCTGCTGACCCCCCATCCGCTGGATGATCTGCTGGATCTGCGCGTTGCCGCCGAACAGGCTGAGCACGCCCTTGGCGAGGCTGCCGAAGACCGCGCCGGAGATCAGCGCGCCCGCGCTCCATCCGTACAGCGATCCGCGCTGCAGCCGCCAGGCCAGCGCCGAGGCGCTGCGCAGCCGGGCGGCGCCGGTGGCCGGGCCCGGACGCTGCGGCAGCAGTCCGGCGCCGAGGTCGCGCCGGGAGACCAGCGCGAAGGCCGCGGCAATCAGCGCGGCGGCGACGACCAGGGCCAGGACGACCACCCACCAGCGGTCGCCCCCGTAGGGGCGGACCTGCTCGGTCCAGCCGAGCGGCGACAGCCGGCTGAGCCAGCCCGGGCCGCCCGGCCCGGCCGCGTCCCCGGCGGCCCGCAGCAGGAAGGCCAGCCCGAGCAGCGCGCCGCAGGCGCCGTTGGCGGCCCGCTCGGTCTCGGTGATCTGGGCCACCACGGCGGCGATCCCGGTGAACACCAGCCCGCTGCAGGCGACGGCGAGACCGAACGCGACGGAGCCCGCCGCGTCCTGGCCGGTCGCGATCATCGCGACCGGGATCAGCAGGGCGACCAGCAGGTTCCCGAGCACGGCCGTGCCCACGGCGGCGGTGAGCGGAGCCCCTCGGCCGACCGCTCCCGCGCCGATCAGCTCCAGACGCCCGGTCTCCTCCTCCGCCCTGCTGTGCCGCACCACCAGCAGGGAACTCATCAGGGCGACGATGACCCCGCCGAAGGCCGCCATCCGCCAGGCCGTCAGACCGCCGATGCCGGTGCCGAAGATCGGGCCGTAGACGGCGCGCAGCGAAGCGCTCTGATTGATGGTGGCGGCGAACACCTCCCGGGACAGCGCGGTGGGGTAGAGCTTTCCGAAGCTGATGCCGGTGACGGCCACGGAACCGACCGCCGCGTACAGCCAGCACGGCAGCATGACCTTGTCGCGGCGCAGCGCGAGGCCGAGTAGCGGTCCTGCGCCGGTGGTCTGACGGGCCAGGACACTCGCTGGACGCGTCACCGCTGTGCTCCTTCCGGCTGCTGCGGGTGCTCCGGCTGGGACTTTTCGGGCTGGGACTTCTCCGGCTGCGGCTGCGCGCGCTCGGGCTCGTAGTGGCGCAGGAAGAGTTCCTCCAGGGTGGGCGGACGGCTGGTCAGCGTCCGGACACCGACCGCGGTGAGGGCGCGGAGCAGCTGGTCCAGGTGGTCGGTGTCGACCTGGCAGCGCAGCCGGGTGCCGCGCAGCTCGACCTCGTGCAGGCCCGGGAGTGCGCCCAGGTCCGGTGGGACGGCGGCGAGTTCGGCCTCGACCGAGGTGCGGGTGAGGTGGCGCATCTCGGCCAGCGTCCCGCTCTCCACGGTGCGGCCGGCCCGGATGATGCTGACCCGGTCGCACAGCGCCTCGACCTCGCTGAGGATGTGGCTGGACAGCAGCACGGTCCGGCCGCGCTCGCGCTCCTCGGCGATGCAGGCGCGGAACACCTCCTCCATCAGCGGGTCGAGGCCGGAGGTGGGTTCGTCCAGCAGCAGCAGTTCCACGTCCGAGGCGAGCGCGGCGACCAGTGCGACCTTCTGCCGGTTGCCCTTGGAGTAGGCACGGCCCTTCTTGGTCGGGTCCAGCTCGAAGCGCTCCAGCAGCGCGGCGCGGCGGTTGGCGTCCAGGCCGCCGCGCAGCCGTCCGAGCAGGTCGATGGTCTCGCCGCCGGTGAGGTTGCGCCACAGCGTGACGTCGCCGGGGACGTAGGCGAGCCGCCGGTGCAGCGCGACGTTGTCGCGCCAGGGGTCACCGTCCAGCAGCCGGGCCTCGCCGGAGTCGGCCCGGATCAGGCCGAGCAGCACCCGGATGGTGGTGGACTTCCCAGCGCCGTTGGGGCCGAGGAAGCCGTGAACCTCGCCCTGGGAGACGGACAGGTCGAGCCCGTCGAGAGCACGGGTCCGGCCGAAGGTCTTCACCAGGCCGGACACCGAGATGGCCGTTGTCATAGGAGGGAATCTACGCCGACCGCCAGGGTGTCCGGCAGGCTGTGGACCGCCGACGGTCCTGCCCCTCCGGGTGACTCAGCCCAGCCAGCCGGGCCGCACCAGGCCTGACTCGTAGGCCAGCACCACCAGTTGGGCCCGGTCCCGGGCTCCGAGTTTCACCATCGCCCTGCTGACGTGGGTCTTCGCCGTGAGCGGGCTGACCACCAGGCGCCCGGCGATCTCGCTGTTGGTCAGCCCGAGGCCGACCAGCGCCACCACCTCGCGCTCCCGTTCGGTCAGCCGGGCCAGCGGGGCCGACTCCTCCGGCTCCTTGGAGCGCGCGGCGAACTCGGAGATCAGCCGCCGGGTCACCCCCGGTGACAGCAGCCCGTCGCCGTTGTGGACGGCGCGCACCGCGCGGACCAGTTCGGCCGGCTCGGTGTCCTTCACCAGGAAGCCCGCCGCGCCCGAGCGCAGCGCCTCGAAGACGTACTCGTCCAGCTCGAAGGTGGTCAGCACGACGATGCGCACCGCTGCCAGGACCGGGTCCTCGGTGATCATCCGGGTGGCGGCGAGGCCGTCCAGCTCGGGCATCCGAATGTCCATCAGCACGACGTCGGGCACGAGCTGGCGGGCCAGCGCGACGGCGGCCCTGCCGTCGTCCGCCTCGCCGACCACGGTGACGTCCGGCTGGGCGTCGAGCAGCGAACGGAATCCGGCGCGAACCAGCACCTGGTCGTCGGCGAGCAGGACGCGGATCGTCATCGGGGCTCCGTAGGGTGTCTAGTCGGCATCGTCCCGCCGCTCATTCTGCTCCTGCGTGGGTGGCGCGGGGGTGAGCGGGATCTCGGCGTGGACCAGGAAGCCGTCGCCGTCCGGGCCGGCGGTGACCTCGCCACCGAGGGCGGCGACCCGCTCCCGCATCCCGGTCAGCCCGCTGCCCGACCCCCCGGCGCGCGGACCCCCGGTCACCGACAGCGGCCCCGGGTCGCGGACCTCCAGCGTCAGCCCGGTGCTCCGGTAGGCCACCCGGACCTCCGCGGTGCGCGCCGAGGAGTGCCGGATGACATTGGTCAGCGCCTCCTGCACGATCCGGAACGCGGCGAGCTCGACGCCGGTCGGCAGTGCCCTGGGCCTGCCGTCGGTACCGAGGGTGACCTGCAGCCCGGCGGCGCGGGCCTGCTGCACCAGCTCGCCGAGCCGGTCCAGGCCGGGCGCCGGGGCTCGCGGGGCACCTCGACCGGGCGCCCGCAGCGTCCCCAGCACCTGGCGGACCTCTCCCAGCGCGTCCTTGCTGGTCTGCTTGATCGTGGTGAGCGCGGTACGGGCCTGTTCCGGGTCGCCGTCGAGCAGTTCCAGCGCCACCCCGGCCTGAACGTTGATCAGCGAGATGCTGTGCGCCAGCACGTCGTGCAGTTCCCTCGCGATGGCGAGGCGCTGCTCGTCCGCGATGCGCTGATCACGCTCGGCCCACACCTGGCGCCACTGCTCGCGCTGCTCGATCCGGGCCCTGATCACCTCGGCGGCCAGCACGACGGCCGCGAGCCAGGCGAGCAGCCCGAGTTCGTCGGGCCAGTGGAAGCTCCCGTTGGTCAGCGCGAGCAGCAGGTGGGTCAGGTAGAGCACGGCCATGGTCAGCCAGGCGCCCCTGCGGTACCCGGCCATCACGGCCCCGACGAAGGCGACCACCACGCTGAGGAAGATCGGCCCGAACGCGTAGCCGACGTACAGGTAGACCACGGCGACCGCGGTGGTTCCGATGCACACCGGCAGCGGCCAGCGGCGCCGGAACAGCAGCAGCGCCGGGCCGAGCACCAGCAGCGCGTAGCCGAGGGCGTCCAGCTGGTGCCGGTCGAGCTGGGTGCGCTGCGCCGCATGGGTGCCGACCAGCTGCACAACGGCCACGCCCAGGGCGAGGAACGGCCGGGCCCGCCGCCGCAGCGGGCGGGCCCCGCCGAACTCGATGCCGCGGGCTCGGGGATGCCTCATGCCTGCACGGTAGGTCAACGGCGGCCGCCGTCGCGTCGGCCGGGCGCGGTGGATCTCCGTACTCCACCCGTAGTAGCCCCGGCCGGACCCCTGTCGCGAGCGACCGGGTACCTGACCGCCGGGGTCCTGACCGGGTGCGTGGCCGGGACGCCTGGCCGCGGCGGTCGGTGTCCGCTCAGTGCCTGGTGAGCAGGTCGATGGTCTGCCGGCCCAGACCGTGCTCGCGGCTGAGCCCGGCGAAGGTGGTGTGGCCCTGGGTGACCCGGGCGAAGGCCTGCCAGGCCGGGCGCAGGCCGAGCGCCGCGAAGTGGAAGGCCCGCGGGCGGCGCTCGAACGCCGTCATCAGCTGCCGTCCGGTGCGCATCTCCTGGCCGAGGTCGGCCTTGATCGCGAAGCTGTAGTCCAGCGCCTGACGGCGCACCTCGGTGTCGTCGGCGGCCCGGGCGACCCTGACCGCCGACTCGCCCGCCAGCCGTCCGGAGCGCAGGGCGTAGGAGATTCCTTCACGGGTCCACGGCTCCAGCAGCCCCGCGGCGTCGCCGGCGACCAGCACCCGGCCCTTGGCCAGCGGCGACTCCTCCGATCGGCAGCGGGTGAGGTGGCCGGACTCGATGGACGGGGTGAACCCGGACAGGCCCAGGCGGGCGATGAAGTCCCGGAGGTAGGTCCGGGTCTCCGCGCCCTTGCCGCGGGCGGCGATGACGCCCACGGTGAGGCTGTCGCCCTTGGGGAACACCCAGCCGTAGGAGCCGGGGATCGCCCCGCCCCAGTCCAGCAGCACCCGCCCGGCCCAGGCGGCGGCGACCTCGGGCGGCACCGGGATCTCCGCCTCCAGGCCGAGGTCGACCTGATCGAAGCTGACGCCGACATGGTTGCCGATCCGGCCGGCGCTGCCGTCCGCGCCGACCACCGCGCGGGCCTGGACGGTGCGTCCGTCCTGCAGCGTGAGCACCGCCCCGTCGGCGTCGTTGCGCTGGACCCCGGTGACGGTGACCCCGGTGGCCAGCACCGCACCGGCCTTCTCCGCGCACTGGACCAGCCGCTGGTCGAACTCGTCCCGGTTGACCAGGCCGAAGAGCATCCGCTTGGAGCGGCGGGTGCGCTGGAACCGGCCGTCCAGGGCGAAGGTGATGGCGAACACCCGGTCCTTCAGCGGCAGGACGAAACCGGGCGGCAGCGCGTCCCGGGACGGGCCGATGATGCCGCCGCCGCAGGTCTTGTAGCGGGGCGGCGCCGCCTTGTCGAGCAGCAGCACCCGTACCCCGTCCCCCCCGGACGCGGCGGCGGCGTAGGCGGCCGAGGCGCCGGCCGGCCCGGCACCGACCACCACGACGTCCCAGACGCCGTCCAGTTCGTGGGTGCTCAGTTCGTCGGCGGCGAAGTCGTCGGCAGCGGGGTCGTCGGTGCCGGGCTGTTCGGCGGCGAGCTGGTCGGCGCCGTGCGGGTCGGCCGGTACGTCGTCACGGGAGGTCGAACCGCCGCTGGGATCCTGGGTCTGCGTCACGGTTCCTCATACTAGAGCGACCGGCTGAGAACGATCACGATCCGGTCCGCCCCCGCGTCGCGCCGGGGTCGGCGCGGGGCTCTGCCGCCGGCCGTCGGCGGCCTGCGGCCGGGTGCTGACGGCGTCGGCGGGGAGGCTGCGCTCCAGGCGGAGCAGTATCGCGCCGCCGACCAGGGCCGCGGCGGCGACCACCAGCCACGGCAGTCGGCCGTCCAGCGCGAGCAGGAGCGTGAACAGCGACGGCGCAAGTGCGTTGGCGAGCGACCAGGAGAGCTGATAGGCCGCCAGGTACCTGCCCCGCAGCGGCTGCGGGGCGGCGGACTGGGCGAGCGCGCCGGCGGCGGGGCTGTGCACCAGCTCGCCGACGGTGGCGAGGACCACGGCCGCGAGCAGACCCGTCATCAGCAGCGGGACGCTGTGCGGTCGGACCGTGCCCAGGACGGCCTGGCCGAGGAAGGCCGCGGCGAACAGCCCGGCACCGGCGGCGGCGGCGCGGTTGCGGGTGCTGAAGCGACGGCGGGCCAGCGCGGCGGCCGGGATGCCGAGGGTGGCGCACAGGGCGGTGTTGACGGCGAAGGTGACACCGGTGAGGGACTGCGGCAGGTGCAGCCAGCTGCTCGCGTACACCGGGAGCAGCACGGCCAGGGAGGCGTAGCCCAGGGCGATCAGGAGATTGGCGGTGGTGAGCGCGAGGTACGGGCCGTCCCTGAGGACCAGGCGGTACCCGCCGCCGCGTTGCGGCCGGGCGGTACCCGGCCCGGCCGCTGCTCCGAGGGCGGTGGCGGCGGCCGGGATGCGCGAGGCGAGCAGGCCCGCGATCAGGAAGCTGGCGGCGTTGAGCCAGGCGGCGACGAGGTACCCGGTGTCGCCGGCCGTGGCGATGAGCAGAGAGGCGAGCAGGGTGCCCGCACCCAGTCCGGCATTGCTGAGGCTGCGGGTCAGCGCCTGCATCCGCTCGCGGTCCGCGCCCCCGACCAGCTCGGCGATCCTGGCCTGCTGGACGGCGGGGAAGGCGCGGGTGCCGATCGCGGTGACCAGTGCGATGGCCGCGAACACCGGCAGGCTGGTGGCCAGGGGGTAGCAGGCGAAGCCGAGGCCTCGGACGACGTAGAGCGCGAGCTGCATCTGCCGCGCCCCGAAGCGGTCGACCGCCGCACCCGCCATCGGCAGCACGGTCATTCCCAGCAGCCCGGTGACGGTCAGCACCAGGCCGATGAGTGGCAGCGACAGTCCGGTGACGTGCCGGAAGAACACCAGGCTGAACGGCACGTACATGCCGGAGCCCAGGGCGTCGACGGTGATCCCGGCGACGAGGGCACGTTCCCCGGGGAAGCGGGGGCGGGAGACGGACATGCGGGCTCCAACGAGTCGCGGCGGCCAGAGTGGGCTTGCGCTGATTAACTTAGCACTAAGCTACTTAGCCACAAGTGGCTTCTCGCTAAGTTGCTTCCCTTCAAGTAGCTGCCTTGCAAGCAAGCTGGACGGCGGCCATAATCGGGCCATGAGCCCTGACGCCGCCGACGCCGCTGCTCTGCCCGCCGACCGGGTGGACGCGATCATCGAACAGTGGGGCCGGGTCCGGCCCGACCTGGACACCGAGGCCATGGCGGTCTTCGGCCGGATCAACCGGATCGCGAACGCCATGGGTGCCCGCATGGTGGAGGCCTACGGCCGGTACGGCATCAGCCGTGGGGAGTTCGACGTGCTCGGGACGCTGCGCAGGGCGGGCGAGCCCTACACGCTGTCGCCGCGCGAGCTCACCGCCACGCTGATGCTCACCACCGGCGGCATGACCGGCCGGCTCGACAAGCTGGAGAAGGCGGGCCTGGTCCGCCGCTCACCGGATCCGAACGACCGCCGCGGCCTGCGGGTCACCCTCACCCTGACCGGCCTCCGCCTGATCGACGAGGCCGTCGGCGACGGCCTCGCCGTCCAGGCGGAGGCCGTCGCCGCACTCACCGGGCCGGACGTGACCGAGCTGGAACGCCTGCTGCGCCTGCTGCTGGCCGCCTGCGAGGACTGACCCCCGGCAGACCGGCCGGACGGAGCCGCACGGTCGGCCGCATCCGCCGCATCCGCCGATTCAGCCGAGCGGCGCGCCGGCCTCCAGGTAGCGCGGGACGGCCGCCTCGCGGGCGGCCACGGCGGCGGCGAGGCGCCGGAGCTTGTTCTCCTGCAGCAGCTCGGGCCACTCCTCCGGGCCGGCGAAGCGCCAGCCGCGGAGCTCCGCGTCGGGCAGGCTGACGGCGGAGACCTGGTCCGCCGTCAGCCTGCCGCCGTCGAAGACCAGCCGTACGCCGCCCGAGCGCGGGCCACGGTGCGGTTCCCAGTCGGCGACCAGGAGTCGCAACCGGTCCGGGTCGACGGTGAGCCCCAGTTCCTCGGCGACCTCCCGGGCCGCCGCGCGCGAGGGCGCCTCGCCCTCCTCGACCACACCGCCCGGGAACTCCCAGCCCGGCTTGTAGACCGGGTCGACCAGCAGCACCCGGCCCTCGTCGTCGAAGAACAGCACCGCGGCGGCCAGGGTGTCCCCGGGCGCGACCGGATCCTGCACGATGGCCCGGCAGGCCGCGCCGGAGCGGACCGCCTCGGCCACCCGCTCGGCCGCCTGCCGGGGGGTCAGGTTCGTGGTGTCGACCGGCACCGCGTCCCGGTCCAGCCAGTTGCGGGCCCGCGCCTGGACCTCGATGTGGCCCAGCCGCCACTGCCGGGCGCCCGGGTCGCCCCGATCCGCCTCGATGCGCTGACGCAGGATCGTTTCTCCGCAGTGCAGCAGCACATGGTGCACCACGATGCGACGCGCCGCGAGGGCGCCGAAGATCTCGTCCCGGTAGTCCTCACGGGACAGCGTCATCGGCACGACCAGCGTGCCCGGACACTGAGCGAGCAGGGCCGCGGCAGCGTCCGGGACCAGACTGCGCCACGCGGGCAGGTCCTGGAAGTCGGCGAGACCGGCGAGGGCCTCCGGCGGGAGCACCTGACGCAGGTACTGCCCCACCGTCTCCGGGTCGAACACCGTGCTGCCGGGGAAGAGCGCCGTCAACTCCCTTGCGGTGGTGGACTTTCCGACACCAAATGCACCATTGACCCAGACGATCACGATTCCCCCTGTTCGTCGACTGCCGAAGGCATGGTACGCAGAGCGGAACAGGGGGCGTCGAGTACGCCTAGGGCTCCAGGAGCTGCTTCTTCAACACCTTCCCCATCGCGTTCCTGGGCAGTTCCGGAACCAGCACGACCCGCCTGGGCCGCTTGTGCACGGACAGTCGCTCGGCCACGAACGCGGTCAGCTGGTCACCCGTCACCTCGCCCGAGGGGATCACGAACGCGACCACCGCCTGCCCCAGGTCGGGGTCCGGCGCGCCGACCACCGCGGCGTCGGCGACGGCCGGATGGTCCCGCAGCGCGGCCTCCACCTCGCCGGCGCCGATCCGGAAGCCGCCGCTCTTGATCAGGTCGACCGAGGCCCGGCCCACGATGCGGTGGAAGCCGTCCGGGCCGATCACCGCCACGTCGCCGGTACGGAACCAGCCGTCCGCCGTGCGGGACTCGGCGTCGGCGTCCGGGCGGCCCAGGTAGCCGTCGGACAGCATCGGCCCGGTGACCTGCAGCTCGCCGACGGTCTCGCCGTCCGGGGCGAGGAGTGACCCGTCGTCCGCGACCAGCCGGGTGCGTACTCCGGTCAGCGGCAGTCCCACGCTGCCCGGGCGGCGCTCGCCGTCGGCCCGGGTGCTGACGGTGATCAGCGTCTCGGTCATGCCGTAGCGCTCGACCGGTGCGTGGCCGGTGAGCGCGGCCAGCCGGTCGAACACCGGCACAGGCAACGGGGCACTGCCGGACACCAGCAGCCGCGCGCCGGAGAGCGCCGCCGCGGCCGCCTCGTCGGCGGCGATCCGCGACCAGACGGTGGGGACGCCGAAGTAGAGGCTGCCGCCGGCCGCCGCGTAGCCGGCCGGGGTCGGCCGCCCGGTGTGGACCAGCCGTCCGCCGGTACGCAGCGGACCGAGGACGCCGAGGATCAGGCCGTGCACATGGAACAGGGGCAGGCCGTGGACCAGGGTGTCCTCCGGCGTCCAGGCCCAGGCGTCGGCGAGGCCGTCCAGGCCTGCGGCGACGGCGGCGCGGCTGAGCAGCACGCCCTTGGGCGCGCCGGTGGTGCCGGAGGTGTAGACGACGAACGCGGTGCCCGTCTCCGGGGCGGGTGCCGGGGCCTCGGCACGCTCGGACGGATCCACGGTCAGCAGCCGCGCCCCGTGCGCCTCGGTGTCACGGTCCTGCGATGCGACCGCGAGCAGCGGCGCACCGCTGTCACGCAGGATGTGCTCCCGCTCCTTGGGGCCCGCGTCCGGCGGCAGCGGCACCACCGGCACCCCGGCCAGCAGTCCTGCCACAGTCGCGATCACCGTCTCCAGACCGGGGCGCGCCAGCACCGCGAGCGCGGGTGCGCCGGCGATCCGCGCGGCCACGGCACCCGCCGCGGCGAGCAGCTCCTCGCGGGACATCGCCGCCCCGTCCACGCGCAGCGCGTCCGCGCTGTCGCCGTACCGTCCGTCAAGCGCCGTCAGCAGCATTCGTCTCCCGCTCTCTGCACCGGTACAAACCAGACGGGACCACCCGGGGGCGCAGAGGTACTCTCTGCGTTCCCGGGTGGTCCGTTGTGCCGACCCTGGGGTCGGTCAGCCCTTGCGGGCCTTGATCTCGGCGGTGAGCTGGGGCAGGACCGCGAACAGGTCGCCCACCACGCCGTAGTCGGCCAGCTCGAAGATCGGCGCCTCGGCGTCCTTGTTCACCGCCACGATCGTCTTCGAGGTCTGCATCCCGGCCCGGTGCTGAATCGCCCCCGAGATCCCGTTCGCGATATACAACTGCGGCGACACCTGCTTACCCGTCTGCCCCACCTGGTTGCTGTGCGGATACCAACCCGCGTCCACCGCGGCCCGGCTCGCGCCCACCGCCGCACCCAGCGAGTCCGCAAGCTCCTCCACCACACCGAAACCCTCGGCCGCACCCACCCCACGACCACCCGAGACCACGATCGCCGCCTCGGTCAGCTCCGGACGCCCGGTCGAGACCCGCGCCGTCCGCGAAACCACCCGCGTCCCGCTGGCGGCCGCACCGAACTCCACCACGACGCTCTGCACCGCACCGGCGGCCGGGGCCGCCTCCGGACCCACCGCGTTCGGCTTCACCGTAATCACCGGCACCCCCCGCGACACCCGCGAGGTCGTGCTGAACGACGCCGCGAACGCCGACTGCGTCGCCACCGGACCACCATCACCCGCGGTCACGTCCACCGCATCGGTGATCACACCCGACCCCAGCCGCAACGCCAGCCGCGCCGCGACCTCCTTACCCTCACCCGAGGACGTCACCAGCACCGCCACCGGGCTGCCGGCCCCGGCGATCTGCTCCAGCGCATCCACCTTCGGCACCACCAGGAACTCGCCGAACTCCGCAGCATCGGCCGTGTACACCGTCGCCGCACCGAACTCACCCAGCTTCACCGCCAGCTCCGCCGCCGCCGCACCGGCGCCCAACAGCACCGCCGACGGCTCACCGATCCGACGCGCCAGCGTCAACAGCTCCAGCGCCGGCTTGCGGACAGCACCGTCCACGTGATCCACCAGGACCAGGACTTCACCCATAACTCAGCTCTCCAAAGAAATTCAACGTCGACAAGGGGATGCGGGATGCGAGCCCGGGGCTCTAGATGAACTTCTGCGCGGCCAGGTACTCGGCCAGCTGCCTGCCGCCCTCACCCTCGTCCTTGACGACCGTCCCCGCCGTCCGCGCCGCACGCGCCGCCACCGCGTCGACCACGGTCCACGCACCGGCCAGACCGACCTCCTCCGCCCCGATCCCCAGATCATCCAGGTCGAACCCCTGCACCGGCTTCTTCTTCGCCGCCATGATCCCCTTGAACGACGGGTACCGCGCCTCACCGGACTGGTCGGTCACCGACACCACCGCCGGCAACGACGCCTCCAGCAGCTCCGTGGCCGCATCCCCGTCCCGACGACCCCTCACCACCGTGCCCTCGACACTGACCTCGGACAGCAGCGTCACCTGCGGCACACCCAGACGCTCGGCCAGCAACGCCGGCACCACACCCATCGTCCCGTCCGTCGACGCCATCCCACACACCACCAGATCGAACCCGATCCGCTCCAGCGCCTTCGCCAGCACCAGCGAGGTCCCGATCACATCGGTCCCGTGGATGTCCTCGTCGTTGACGTGCACCGCCTTGTCCGCACCCATCGACAACGCCTTGCGCAACGCGTCCTTCGCATCATCCGGACCCACCGTCAACACCGTCACCTCCGCGTCCCCCGACGCCTCAGCGATCCGCAACGCCTGCTCCACCCCGTACTCGTCCAGCTCCGAGAGCAGACCGTCAACGGAATCCCGATCGGTCGTGTTGTCATCGGCAAAGCGACGGTCACCGGTCGCATCGGGCACGTACTTCACACAGACAACGATCCTCAAGCTCACGGCCTGTCTCCTGTACTGGTCACGTCCGGCAACTGTTCACTCTGGCAAGGGAAGGGTGCAGTTCAGCGCCCTGCCGACCGGAACTCCCGGAAGCATACTCACGAGTAGCCCTGGTTTTGCTACCCGCCAGTAGCTTACGCCCCGACGCCGATCCCCTTGCCGCTCCGGCTGGTCCCCACATACCTGGTGGCCCGCCGTCGCCCATACTCCCCCACGCAAGGGCATCGGGTGGCACACCGCAACCGGGAGTCACTGTGACTTTGCGCCTATTGACCGGCCCAGGGCCGCGATCACGTCCGCGGTGCGCGGCTGGCCCACCGCGCGCCGCACGAGTGCGCCGTCCGCGTCCAGCACCAGCACGGTGGGGGTGCGCTGAATGTCCAGCCGCCGGACCAGCTCCAGCCGCGACTCGGCGTCGACCTCCACATGGGCCACCCCCTCGACCATGCCGGCGACCTCGTCCAGCACCCGGCGGGTGGCCCGGCACGGCTGGCAGAAGGCCGAGGAGAACTGCACCAGCGTGGCACGCGCCCCCAGCTCCGCACCCAGCTCCTCGGCACTGAGCCGCACTCCGTCACCCCGCACTGTCAGCCTCCCGGCCCCGCCCGAGCGCCCGCTGCGTCCTCAGCAGCCGCAGGCGCGGCCGCTGCCCGCCTCAAGGCCAGCCTACGGCGGCCGGGGCCGAGGGGTGGGCACGCACAGGCGTGCTACTCGCCGGGACGCCCCGGGCAGTATGGTGGATTTGCAGCCGGTGTGATCACCGTCTCGCGAATCGCACTGCAGCCCGGAGTGACAGGGCACCGCATGCCGGGGGACGATACCTCGATACAACGCCGGAGCGGGCGACAGCCCTGGGAAGTAGGACCGACCGTGGCTGATCTCGTGTACCCGCCGATCATCGGGGCCGCGCTCACCCTGTTCCGAGGGCTCGACCTGAAGATCGACATCATCGGCGCGGAGAACGTCCCGCGTACCGGCGGGGCCGTGCTGGTCAGCAACCACGTCAGCTACCTCGACTTCATCTTCGCCGGCTGGGGCGCGCTCAAGGCCGGCAAGCGCAAGACCCGCTTCATGGCCAAGGAAGAGGTCTTCAACCACCGGATCTCCGGCCCGCTGATGCGTGGCATGAAGCACATCCCGGTGGACCGCTCGGACGGCCAGCCCGCCTACGAGGCGGCGGTGGCGGCGCTGCGCGCGGGCGAGGTCGTGGGTGTCTTCCCCGAGGCGACGATCAGCCGCTCGTTCGTGCTGAAGAAGTTCAAGACCGGTGCGGCCCGGATGGCGGCCGACGCGAACGTGCCGCTGCTGCCGATGGCGGTGTGGGGCACCCAGCGGTTGTGGACCAAGGGGCGGCCGAAGACGCTGACCCGCCGTCACACGCCGATCACCATCATCATCGGCGAACCCATCGTGCTCACCCCCGAGGACCGGCCGGTGATGGTGACCCGGCGGCTGCGGGCGGCCATGACCGAGCTGGTCGACCGGGCCCAGACCACCTACCCGGAGACGCCCAGCGGCCCCGAGGACGCGTGGTGGCAGCCCGCGCACCTGGGCGGCACCGCGCCGACGCTGGAGGTCGCGGAGGCCGAGGACGAGAAGGAGAACGCGGACAAGGCCGCGCGCCGGGCCGCGAAGGCCGAGGCGGAGGCCGCGCAGCAGCGGTAGCCGCGGAGCCGCACCCCGATGGGTGGTGTCGGCATGAACGGGCGATGCTGGTGGAACAGGCTGAACAGGACTGTCGGCCGGGCGCGGCAGAGGCGTGGGTAGGAGCGGTCCGCGTGAGCAGGGTGATACGGGGTGACCGGGACGGTGTCCCCCCCGAGGCGACACCGGCGACCGACATGCCCGTCGCCGACGTGCCCACCGCCGACGCGCCCGCACCCGTCCCGGCCGTAGCCCAGGCGCCCGTGCACGACCTGTCCGTACCCGACGCGCCCGTACCCGACGCGCCGGAGCAGCACATGCCCGGCGGGGAGGCCGGGGCCGAGGTGCCCGTACCCGACGGGCCGGAGCGCGAGGCGCCGGAGCAGCACGTGCCCGGCGGGGAGGCCGGGGCCGAGGTGCCCACCGCCGAGGTGGGGGCGGAGGAGCTGCTGCTGCCGGCGCGGGCGCGGCGGCCGGAGACCTTGATCCGGTTCGTGCTGGGCCTGGTGCTGACCGCACTGACCCTCCTGCTCGCCGACTCGGCGCAGAACACCACCGGCGGCCTGGAGGCCGACGCCGCGCACGGGGCCGGGCGCGCGCCGCACCTGTTGCTGGGGCTGGCCGGGTCCTTCTCCACCACCGCCGTGCTGCTGGTGCCGGTGGCCTTCGGACTGCAGAAGCTGTACCTGCGCGAGCGCCGCCGCGCCGTCGACGGTCTGATCGCCGCCGCACTGGTCTTCGGGATCACCCTGGCCCTCAACCTCTGGCTGGTGGACCTGGTCCCGCACGCGATAGCGGTCGCGCTCACCCCGCCCGTGCACAGCCCCTCGGGCATGGACGGACCACTGCTGACGCTGGCCGCACCGGCGCTGGCGTTCATGACCGCCGCCGGGGTCGCCCATCGGCCGCGTTGGCGCGCGGCCCTCGTCGTCGTACTGGCCCTGAACGTCCTGACCGTGCTGGTCAGCGGTTACGCCAACGCCCTGTCCGTGCTGCTGACGCTGCTGCTCGGCTGGACCGTGGCGCACGGCACCGCCTACGCCCTCGGCTCACCGAACGTACGACCCAGTGTCGAGCGACTCTTCGAGAGCCTGCGCCAGGTCGGTTTCGCCCCCACCGCCGCGTTCCGGAGCCTGGACCGGCCGCCCCAGGAACCGCGCCACTACCTGGTCCACCAGGACGACGAGCGCTTCCCGGTCCTGGACGTCACCGTGCTCGACCGGGAGCTGTCGGCCACCGGCTTCCTGCACCGGCTGTGGCGCCGGATGCGGCTGCGTACCGCGCCCGAGCGGCGCAGCCTGCTGTCGCCCAGCGGCGCGCTCAAGCAGGAGGCCCTGCTCTCCTACGCCGCCGACGCGGCCGGGGTACGCACCAAGCGGCTGCTGGCCACCGCCGGTCTCGGCCCGGACGCCGCGCTGGCGGTCTACGAGCAGCTCCCCGGCCGCACCCTGGACCAGCTGGACGACGACGAGCTGACCGACCAGCTGCTGCTGGGGATCTGGCAGCAGGTCCAGCTGCTGCACGCCCGGCGGATCGCCCACCGCACCCTGGTGCCCGGCTCGATCCTGGTCGACGAGCAGAAGACCCCGTATCTGGTGAGCCTCCAGGACGGCGACATCGCGGCCGGCGATCTGGCGCTGCGGATGGACCTGGCGCAGCTGCTCACCACCCTCGCACTGCGGGTCGGCCCGGAGCGGGCCGTGGCCGCCGCCTTCCAGGTGCTGGGACCGGACCGGGTCGGCTCGGCGGTCCCGCTGCTGCAGCCGCTGGCCCTGCCGCGCGGCACCAGGACCGCGCTCAAGCACCAGGAGGGCCCTGACCTGCTGACCAGGATCCGCGACGACATCCTGCGGACCCTCCCCGAGGCCCCGGTCGAGGCGGTACGGCTGGAGCGGCTGCGCCCGCGCACCCTGATCGCCGCCTTCGGCCTGGCCGCCGCCGGGTACCTGCTGGTGCTGCAGCTGTCGAGCAAGAACTCCAACCCGCTGGACGCGCTGACGCAGGCCCAGCCGTGGTGGATCGCCGCGGCCGTGGCGCTCTCGGCGGCCGGGCTGTGGGCCGCCACCATGAGCTTCGTCGGCTTCGTCCCGGAGCGGCTCAACCTGCGGCAGGCCACCCTGGTGCAGGTCGCGGGGACCTTCCTCAACATCGTCACGCCCAGCGGGGTCGGCGGGATGGCGATCAGCACCCGCTTCCTGCACCGGTCCGGGATCCCGACCCGGATGGCGGTCTCCAGCGTCGGGGTCGCCCAGGCCATCGGCCTGGTGCTGCACATCGCCCTGATCTTCGCCTTCGGCTTCCTGGCCAGCGGCAACTACGGCTCGACGCTCTGGAACTCGGCGGACCTGCTGGTCGCGCTGCTGGTCGCGGCGGTGCTGGGGCTGTTCGTGGCGGCGATCCCGCCGCTGCGCCGCTGGATCGCGGCCCGGCTCCAGCCGATGGTCAGCGGCATCATGCCGCGCATGCTGGACCTGCTGCAGCAGCCGGGCAAGCTGGCCGTCGGCATCATCGGCCAGCTCATGGTCTCGATCGTCTCCGCGACCTGCCTCTACACCTGCGCCCTCGCGTTCGGCCACCACTGGAACTTCGCCGCGGTCGCGGTGGCCAACCTGATCGGCGGCACCCTGGGCGCGGCCGTGCCCACCCCGGGCGGGATCGGCGGCGTCGAGGTGGTGCTGGCCGGCGCGCTGGTGCAGACCACCGGGGTGCCCTACGGCGTGGCGCTGCTGCCGGTGCTGCTCTACCGGCTGGTGACGCTGTGGCTGCCGGTGCTGCCGGGCTGGCTCTCCTACGTCTGGCTGCAACGGCGCCAGGCGGTCTGACCGCGCGCGGCCGCCGGGCGCCGATCGCGGACGCCGGGCCGCCGTCAGGCGAGCAGCCGGGCGGCGTGCCGACGGCTCGCGTGTTCGACCAGGGCGACCAGCACCTTCTTCCCCGACTCCCGGTCCCGTGCGTCGCAGAGCAGCACCGGGGTGCCGGTGTCCAGGTCGAGGGCCAGCGACACCTTCTCGACCGCGTGCCGGCGCGACCCCTGGAAGCAGTTCACCGCCACCACGAAGGGGATGGCGCGGCGCTCGAAGTAGTCCACCGACGGGAAGCAGTCGGCCAGCCGGCGGGTGTCGGCGAGGACCACCGCGCCCAGCGCGCCGTGCGCCAGCTCGTCCCACAGGAACCAGAAGCGGTCCTGTCCGGGGGTGCCGAAGAGGTAGAGGGAGAGGCCTTCGCGGATGGTGATCCGGCCGAAGTCCATGGCCACGGTGGTGGTGGTCTTCTGTTCCACTCCCCCGGTGTCGTCGACGTCGCGGCCCGCCTCGGTGAGGTTCTCCTCGGTGCGGAGCGGCCGTATCTCGCTGACCGAGCCGACCAGGGTGGTCTTGCCGACGCCGAAGCCGCCGGCGACCAGGATCTTCAGAGCGAGGGCAGGGGTGTCCTCAGAGTGCTTGGAGGCCATTGATCACTTCTCGCAGGATGCGCTCGTCGGGGAGCAGGGCGGGCGGGACGGGGTGGCTGACGTGGATCAGTCCGGCGTCGAGCAGGTCCCCCAGCAGCACCCGGACCACGCCGACGGGCAGTTCGCTGTCGGCGGCGATCTCGGCCACGGACTGGGAGCGGAAGCGGCACAGCTCCAGGATCGCCGCGGGCTCGGGGGCCAGCCCCGGATCGCTGCCGTAGGGATCGTCCGGTCCGTACGGGGACTCGGCCGTGATCATCGCGATCAGGTCGAACTCCGCACTGTTCGGCCTGGTCCGGCCACGGGTCAGGGCGTAGAGCCGGACCAGCGGCCCGGCCTCGTCGTCGTACCAGTGGCGGTCGGAGCCGTGCCCGGGGAGCGGTGGCGGTGCCGGCGGGTAGTCGTCCATGGCCTGCCCTGGTCACCCCGCGGCCGGGCGGGCGGGGTGACCGAGCCCGTCGCCGTCCGAGCGGGGCGGGCTGGACAGGTGCTCGCCGACCCGGCGGACCAGCCGGGCCATCTCGTACGCGATCAGGCCGATGTCGGCGTCCGCGCCGCTGAACACCGCCAGGCAGCTGCCGTCCCCGGCGGCGACCACGAACAGGAAGCCGCCGTCGAACTCCACCATGGTCTGCCGGACGTCACCGGCCTCGAAGTGGCGTCCCGCGCCCTTGGCGAGGCTGTGGAACCCGGAGGCCACCGCCGCGAGGTGCTCGCCGTCCTCGCGGCTCAGCTCGGCCGAGGCGCCCAGCGCCAGGCCGTCCCTGGACAGCACCACCGCGTGCCGCACCTGGGCGACCCGGGCGACCAGCTCGTCCAGCAGCCAGCTCAGCTCACCGGTGTGGTTCGTCGTCGTGGCCATCGGGGGCCTCCTTCTCCTGCTGCTGGATGGTCAGATGGCGCCGGGTGGTGGCGGGGGTCTCGGCGCGCCGACCCCGGCCCCAGCCGTCGGCGAGCGCCGACAGGGTGGCGCGGGCGTCCTCGGGGCTTCCGGTGGGACGGCGGCTGCGCCGGGGCGAGGTGTCGGACCCGGCCGCCGGGGTCGCTTCGGGGGCCGCAGTCGGTTCGGGCTGCGGGGCCTCCCGCAGTTGCGCGGCCAGGCTCGCCTGACGGACCCGACGGGGCAGGCCGTCGATCTGCGTCGCGGGTGAGCCCGCGACGGCGGTCGGGGTACCCGGGACGGAAGGTGGACCACCGTCGGCGGGGTCGCGGCGAAAGTCGCCGCCCCGGCCCGAGCCGTTGCCGTCCCGGCCCGAGCCGTTGCCGTCCCGGCCCGAGGCGTTGCGGCCGGACGCGGCGGAGGAGGCGGCCGGCACCGGCGGCTGCGGGCCCGGCTCGGTCCAGTAGCCGGGTTCGGCAGCCGGCTGCGAGGAGGGCGACCCGGCGCCGGGCTCGGCAGCGGGCCCGCGCCCGGTCCGGGGCCGGGGCTCGCGCCCGTCGTCGCGCTCGGGCTCGCGGTCCGGCTCGCGGCCGGAGCCGGCGACAGGACGGCCGACGGGACTGCGGACGAGGTCGGCGTCGGGGACGAGGGCGGGCTGCCGCTCGGCCTCGGGTCCGGTGCGGGACCAGGTACGGGGGCCGGGACGGCCGGACTCCAGCAGTGCGTTCGGGAGCAGCACCACCGCCGTCAGCCCCCCGTACGGGGAGGTCCGCAGCGACACCCGGACGTTGTGGCGACGGGCCAGCCGGCTGACCACGAACAGGCCCAGCCGGTCGCTGTCGAACAGGTCGGCCTGCTGGGTGTCGGCGATCCGACGGTTGGCCGCGTCGATGGCCTCCCGGCCCATGCCCAGGCCCCGGTCCTCGATCTCCAGCGCGTAGCCGGTGCCCACCTGCTCCCCGCTGAGCAGGACCTTGGTGTGCGGGGGCGAGAAGCCGGTGGCGTTCTCGACGAGCTCCGCGACCAGGTGGGTGAGGTCGGCCACCGCCGGGCCCACCACCGAGGCACGCGGCAGCCGGCGCACCTCCACCCGGGAGTAGTCCTCCACCTCGGCCACGGCCGAACGCACCACGTCCAGCAGCGGTACCGGCTTGCGCCAGGCCCGTCCCGGCGCGGCCCCGGAGAGAATGATCAGGCCCTCGGCGTGGCGCCGCATCCGGGTGGTCAGGTGGTCCAGCCGGAACAGGTCCTCCAGTTCGGCCGGGTCCTCGGTACGGCGTTCCATCGTGTCCAGCAGCGTGAGCTGACGGTGCACCAGGATCTGGCTGCGCCGGGCCAGGTTGACGAACACCCCGGAGACCCCGGACAGCACCTCGGCGCGTTCGACGGCGGCCTGCAGCGCGGCGCGCTGCACGGTGTTGAGGGCCTCGCCGACCTGGCCGAGCTCGTCGTCCCCGGCCATGACGATCGGCGCCTCGGCGTCCACGTCGATCACCTCGCCGGCGCGCAGCCGGCGCATCGCAGCGGGGAGGCGGCGGCCGGCCAGCTCCAGCGCGGAGTTGCGCAGTTCGACCAGCTCCACCACCAGGCCGCGCCCGATGCGGACCGAGATCAGCAGCGAGAGCAGCACGGCCAGCAGGCCGAGCAGCACCGCCGCGCCGTTCCTGGTGAACACGCCGAGGCTGTAGGGGTCGGCGCCGGAGGTCGCCCCGGCGGTGGCCGCGGTCTCGACCGCGGCCAGCTGCTGCCGCAGGCTCTGCGCGGTCTGGGTCCACTGGACGTCGGCGACCTCGCGCACCGGCCCGCTGCCCGGCCCGGCCGCGGCGACGGCGGTCTCCATGCCGGCCAGCGAGGTGGCCAGCGGCCCCTGCGCCACGGCCAGGTAGGCGGTGCGGTCGGCGGGCCGCAGATCGATGACCGCGCCGTCGGCGATGACCTGGCGGGCGTAGCGGGCGCCGGTGAACTGCTGGTACTGGTCGGTGCTCATCCGGCCCGCCGCCTGGGCGGACTGCTCGGCCGCGTCCTCCCGGGCGAGCTGTTCGCCGGACCGGGCCAGCTCCAGCACCACCCGCGCGTCGGAGGCGATCGCGGTGTTCTGCACACCCGTCAGCGCCCCGTCGACGGCGAGGGCGGTGGCGATGTCGTCGCCGTAGGCGGCCATGGTGCCGGTCCAGTCCAGGGTGCGCGCGGTGACCTTGCCGCGCAGGGCGGGCAGCGCGTCGGCGGCCGCCATCAGCGCGTCGAGCCGGCTCGGGAGGGCGGCGGCGAGGCCCGCCTCGGTGGCCGCGCCGGAGAGGATGTCGCCGTTCAACGCGGCCAGCGCGGCGTCCGTGCCCCGGGCCCGGGCGGCCACGACGGCGAGCGCGGCGGCGCGCTCCTGACCGGGCGCGGCGGCGGAGCGGGCGGCGGCGGTGCGTTCGGCCTGCAGCGCGTCGACGGCGGCGGCGACCGGGGTGAGCAGACTGGCGTCCACCTGCTTGAGCCGGATCAGGGCGTCGACGTCCTGGGCGGTGGTGACCGTGGCGAAGCCCCACAGCGCCATCAGCGACACGACCGGCACCATCAGCAACGAGACGATACGGGCCCGTACGGTCCGTGGACGCAGCCGCGGCCGTAACCGGACGCCGGGCCGGAAGGGTCCCGGGGACGGTGCCGGGGATGGGGCGGCGGCGGCCGGGCGGTTCGTCGCGCGGGCCGGGTCCCTGGTGTCCGCCGGGGGCGCCTTCGCGGTGGCTCGCTCGGTCTTGCGCTCGTCGGCGGGAGGACCTGCGTGGGCGGGGCGTGGGCGCGGTTGGCCGTCCGGGCCGGTGGGGGCTGCCCCACGGGGTTGACGCATCGTTTCCTCTCGCTTCCTCGGATTCGTCGACGGACTCGTCGACGGGTGAGGCGGGCTCTGGCCCGCAAACGCCCGCCGGTCGCTGTGCTCAGCGCCCGTCGGACCGCGGCACCCGCTCCGCCGCCGCACCGTCCGGCCCGGCACCCGCCGGCCCAGCACCCGCCGGCCCGACGCCCGCCGGCCGTGCGCCGGGGGCCATGGCGGGGTCCGCCCCCGCGCCGTCCGACGCTGCTGCGGCGCGCAGCCGCTCTGCGGCCCCGGCGGCGGCGTGCTCCCCGGCCGTGGGCGAGAGCGCGACGAAGGCCGAGGTCAGGAAGAGGAAGGAGCCGAGGCCGACGGTCAGCGGGAAGATGAACTGCATCGCGGTCGCCCCGGGCAGCGGCGTCCGGTCCGGGTGCAGGGCGATCCGGACCGCGTCCATGCCGGTGTAGTGCATGGAACTGACAGCCAGTCCCATCACCAGCGCGGCACCGGCCGCGGCGACCGGTCCGCTGATGTTCAGCCCGGCCCACAGCGCGGCGGTGGCCGCGGCCATCGCGATCAGCACCGAGACGGCCACGGTCGCCGGGTCGTAGCTCACGGTGCCGTGCAGCCGCAGCGCGGCCATGCCGAGGTAGTGCATCGCCGCGACGCCGAGTCCCGTGGTGGTCCCGCCGATCAGCAGTGAGCGCCCCCGGTGCCGGCCGTAGCCGACGGCGAAGGCGCCCATACCGACGAAGACGATCGCGACCAGCAGGCTCAGCACGGTCAGCAGCACGTCGTAGCGGATCTCCGAACCGGTGACGGTGAAGCCCAGCATGGCGATGAAGTGCATGGTCCAGATGCCGGACCCGATCGCGGCGGCCGCGGTGAGCAGCCAGTTCCGCTTGGCGCGGTCGCTCGCGGCCACCGCGCGCACCGTGCAGCGCAGGCCCAGGGCGGAGCCGAGCACGGCCATGGCATAGGAGAGGACCGGGGTGAGCCAGCCGTAGCCGAGCTCGGTCATCCCGCCCATGCCGCCCATCGCGCTCACCGCGCCGGAAGCACTCCCCATCGGTCCGTCACCACTCCCCGGTACCGTCCGTGCGCCGGTGGAGCGGGCTTGCTCCGCCGGGCGCTGGGGACGCTATCCAGCGCGTTCACTCGATTCCGCGGACATCGCGAAAACGGCTGCGCAGGAGGGACGAGTGTGCTCCACTGGCTCTGTTTCGTGCCCTGGGAGCGGTGCTCCGGAGCGATGATCAGCAGCTCAGGAGGCGTCGACGCGGAACGGGTCGTGCTCGGCGAGCAGCTTGTCCAGCCGGGCCTGGTCGACCCGGGAGACGACCTGCTCCTCGTCCTGCCGGTCCCGGATCACCTTGGCGAGGGTGAACGCCGAGGTGACCACGTAGAGCAGGCCGACTGCCAGGAACGCGCGGACCCAGGCGGAGGTCGACAGATAGGCGATGCCGAGGCCCATGGCCCCGAGCGACAGTGTGAACGAGAGGATCGCCTGCATGTAGTAGGCGGCGGTGGTGTGGTGTCTCACTGGAGCGGTCATACCCGAAGAATGCGCCGCAGCGGACCCGCGGACATGAGTACGGATACTCAACTCCCGTACCCAGGAAGCCGGAAGTCCGCCGGCTCCGGCGGAGGAGCCGAGTCCGGACATGGCGAGACCCCGGAGCGATATCCATCTTCCGGGGCCTCTGGGAATGCCACCTGCTGTGCACGCCGACACGTTGAAGACCGAGAGTCAATTTGAGTGCGCATCGCTCTGCCATTGAGCGCACCCGGGCACGTGGAGCCCGGGACTGGATTCGAACCAGCAGCCTGCGACAGTGCCCTCAGTCAGTCGATCCGGCGATGGGCGGCGATACTGAAGTTGGAGCGAGAGTCTGAATATGAAGCGGCTGCCTCTACCGTTTGGGCTACCCGGGCCTGTTGTGCCCGGGGGAGGACTCGAACCTCCACTTGGCCGCGCCGTCAGTCTCAGCGTCAGCTTCAGCTTTGGGCCTGTTGGCCCACCCCGTCGCTCCGACGGGGGGTCATGGGGGGCTACCCGAACAGGTAGCCGAACACCGCGCCACCGACCTGCTGGTCGCTGACCTCGGCGCCGTTCGCCTCCTCACGGGCGAACTTGACCGCGTGCTGGAGCTTCTCCACACGCTCCAGCAGGTCGTTGACCCGCCGGGCCGGCAGCGCACCGGAGAACTTGACCAGCGTCCAGTAGCCGACGGTCACATCCTCGGTGTACATCTCGACCTGCGCCGGATGCTCCTTGGTGGCCTCGGCCTTGACGTGGTTCCGGTACACCTTCTTGGTGCGGTGCGTCTTCACCGGCTCGGTACGCCACGTGTCCGACGACTCGTCCTTCGTCCACGACTCGGAGGGGTCGAGCACCGGGAGCTTCTTGACGAACGTGTGGAGGTCGACCAACTGCTTCTCCAGGAACAGGAGGTAGCTGACCGGCGCGCCCTTCACCAGGATGTGGCCGTCGACGGTGACATCGGCCTTGGCGACACAGTTCGCCCAGTCCTTGGTGGCCGTGACGTCGAACAGGCGGGTCAGGGTCGCCGCTGTGGCCGCGATCGCCTCCTCGGCCTTGACCTGCACCCGGGTCGACTCGGGCGGAAGCTGCTCGCCCTCCTCGTCCTTGGGCTGGTAGGTCCGGGCGAGTCCGGACAGGAGCGCGGTCTTCTGGACGTCGTGGTGGGCGGCGGTGATGTCGGCGAAGGACTTTGCCTTGACGCCCTTCTCCACCGCGATGATCTGGTTGAGCTTGGCCACGCTCTTCTCCTCTCAAGCTGAAAGGACGATAACACCGCACCCCCCTGCGGTGATCAGGGTTTTCGGCGGCCTCACGGAGGCGGGGCGGCACCGGATCCGGGCCGTGTGCCGACGAGCGGCTCCGCGCTCGGGCTGGTCTAGGCTCGGACGGGTGAGCGACACCCCTGACCCGGCCGCCGCGCCGCGCCACCCCGCCGAGCCGAAGCGCGAGTTCCGCACCGAGGACCTCGCCCGGGAGGCCGGCATCCCGGTCCGCACGCTGCGCTTCTACCGGGAGCGCCGACTGCTGCCCCCGCCGCGCCGCGAGGGGCGGATCGCCTGGTACACCGAGGACCACCTGGCCCGGCTGCGGATCATCGCCGACCTGCTGGAGCGCGGCCACACCCTGGGTGGCATCGCCGAGTTGCTCGCCGCCTGGGAGGAGGGCCGCGACGTGGCCGAACTCCTGGGCCTGGAGGGCGCGATCGCCGCACCCTGGTCCACCGAGAGCCCGGTGCCGCTCACCCTGGAGGAACTGGACGCGGCGTACTCCGGCCAGGCCGACGCCCGGGCGATCACCGAGGCCCGCTCGCTCGGCTACGTCCGGCTCAGCACCGACGGCGCCACGGTCAGCCATGTCAGCCGCCGGCTGCTGGACGCCTCCGCCGCCCTGGTCGCCGAGGGTGTCCCGCTCGGCGCGGTGCTGGAGGCCGCGCACGGCGTCCGGGCCAGCGCCGACGCGCTGGCCGGGCTCTTCGTCGAACTGGTCGAGAAGCATCTGCTGGGCCGCCTGGAGGAGCGGCTGACGACGGGTGAGACCGCGCGGCTGGCGGACACCCTGGCCCGGCTGCGCCCGGTGGCGCGGACGGTCGTGGACGTGGAGTTCGCGCTGGCGATGGACCGGAGAGTACACAGTGAGCTCGGGGACGTGCTGACGCACCTGCGATCGCGGGGTACCGCACCGGACGGCGAGGCCTGATCGGTAGTCTGCTGGGTCGGACGCCCCACGATGTCGGAGGACCAGCATGGCATTCGGCCCCAATCCCGGTCAGCCACAGCCCCCCGCGGGCCCGTTCCAGGCGCCCCCGCAGTATGCCGCCCCCGCCTACGCCCCGCCCGCACCGCGCCCACCACGGGCACCGGGACGCGGATCACTGATGGCCTTCGGCGCACTGATCGCGGCCTATGCGGTACTCGAACTGGTACTGCTGGTCCTCAGCCTGGTGAAGGTCGGCGTCGGCCTGCTCCCGAGCGTGCTCGGCTTCAGTGACCACTGGGCGGGGGTCTCCTACGGCTACTACACCACCGACGTGCCGCTCACGCTGCTGCTGATCGGCTGCGCCGTCGCCGCCTTCATGGGGCGGGGCTGGGCCCGGATCGCCGGGATGCCGCTGATGGCGGTGTTCGGCTACACCGCCTTCACCTCGATCCTGGTGCAGCTCACCGCGGGCGACCAGCACGGCGTCTTCACCCAGGGCTCGAACATCCCGTTCAACCTGGTGGCCGTGCTGGAGCTGCTGGTCAGCCTCGCGGCGCTGGTCGTCGGCGGGTTGGGCCTGCGCGGCTCCGACACCGCCGCCCGGATGTCCGGCCCGTACGGCGGCCCCGGCCCGTACGGCGGCCAGCCCGTGCCGCCGGCCCCGCTCCCCCAGCAGCCCGGCGCCCCGATGCAGCCGCCGTACACACCGACGCAGTTCGCGCCGCCGCAGGGCCAGCCCCAGCAGCCGATGCAGCAGCCCATGCCCCAGCAGCCGCCCCAGCCTCCGCAGCCGCAGGACGGCCAGAGCTACGGGTACGGATACCCGCAGCCGCCGGCCCAGCCGCCCACCGCGCAGTAGCCGTCCAGCGGCTCAGTAGTAGAGACAGGCCGCACCACCGGGAGTGAGCGGGGCTCGACGCCCCGCGCCCCCGGCGGTGCGGCCTTTCGCGTCTGTCCGGGGCCCGGGCAGCCCAGGGCAGACAGTTCTCGCAGTGAATACTTCGGAGACTCAACCTTTTAACTTGACTACCTAAAGCTTCTCCTCTACGGTTCACATTACTTGAGGTTATAAAGCATCAAACGCATGAACCATCGAAGGACCTGCTGACCACCATGAGCTCTGCGCTGACTTCCCCCGCCGCCACCGCGCGGCGCGGCAGTACCCCCCTGATCCTCGCTCTGGGCCTGGCCGCCATGGTCGTCGCCATGGCCCAGACGCAGGTCATCCCGATCCTCGCGCTGCTGGGCGGCGACCTGCACGCCAGCGCCGCCGGGGTCAGCTGGGTCACCACCGCGACCCTGCTGTCCGCCGCCGTGTTCACCCCGCTGCTGGGCCGCGTCGGCGACCAGTACGGCAAGAAGCGCACCCTGCTGGCCGTCCTCGCGGTCATGGTCGTCGGCTCCGTCCTGGCCGCGAGCACCACCTCGCTCGGACTGCTGATCGTGGCTCGGGTGCTGCAGGGCTCGGCCACCGCGATCTTCCCGCTGGCGCTCTCGGTGATCCGCGACGAGATCCCGCAGGAGAAGCTGCACGGGGCGATGGCCCTGGTCAGCAGCACCCTGGCGTTCGGCAGCGGGCTCTCGCTGGTGGTCACCGGCCTGCTCACGCAGGGCACCCACCCGAACTACCACTCGGTGTTCTGGTTCTCCACCGGCGTCTCCGTGCTGGCCCTGCTCGCCGTCGCCTTCCTGGTCCCGGACGGCGGCAAGCGCACCGGCGGACGCATCGACTTCCTCGGCGCCACCACGCTCGCCGTCTTCCTGGTCCTGCTGCTGCTCGGCATCTCGCAGGGCCACACCTGGGGCTGGGGCTCCGACCGGATCATCGGCTGCTTCGTCGGCGCCGTGGTGATGGCCGCGGTGTGGGTACTGGTCGAGCTCAAGGTCGCCAGCCCGCTGGTCGACATGCGGATGTTCGTCCACCGCCAGGTCGCCTTCACCAACATCGCCGGGCTCTTCGTCGGCTTCGCGTCCTTCGCCCAGTTCATCGGCATCTCCTACCTGGTGCAGATGCCGCAGCGGCTGACCGGCTACGGCTTCACCGCCTCGGTGCTGCGCGCCTCGGTCGAGTACCTGCTGCCCAGCGCGCTGATCTCGCTGGTGGCCGCACCGATCGGCGGCATCCTGGTGCGCCGGATCGGCGCCCGCTACACCCTGGCCATCGGCGCGCTGGTCGGCGTGGCCGGGTTCTCCTGGCTGGCCTGGGGCCACGGCAGCACCCCGAACGTGATCATCGCCGGGATGCTGGCCGGTATCGCCATCGCCTTCGGCTACGCCTCGATGCCGGCCCTGATCGCCGCGAGCGTCCCGGTCGAGCAGACCGGTATCGCCAACGGGATCAACTCGATCTCCCGTTCGGTCGGCAGCTCCATCGCCTCCGCCGTGGTCACCTCGCTGCTGGCCTCCAAGCTGATCCACGGCCTGCCGGCCGGCATCCCGCCGCTGCCCGCCGAGAGCCAGTTCACGACGAGCTTCGCCATCGCGGCCGGCGCACTGCTGCTGACCATCGGCGTCGCCCTGTTCGGGCTCACCCGGCACCACCGTCCGATGATCGCCACCGTCGCCTCCTCGGCGCTGACCGAGGTCAAGCACGAGGCGCACGCCGAGGCACTGGCCGACGCCCCGATCGAGGCGGACGCCAAGAGCTGACCGTCCGCCGGCCGCAGGGGAAGCCCTGCCCTGACGGCAGCGGAGGCGAGGGGCGCGAGGAACCGCAGCGGCGGTTGCTCGCGCCCCTCGCCGCGTCGGCCCCCGGAGTGCCACGCGTCGGGTGGACGGACTGCCACCGCCGACGGACAGCGCGTCAGGCTACGGGCGGCAGAACAGCTCCGGGAGCTTGAGGGCGGTCCAGGGCCGGCGCCCCCAGGAGGCGATCCGGCCGGTGCCGATGGCGCGCCAGGTCGGCATCCGGCCGTAGCCGACCAGCAGGAACGCCACCGGGTCCGCCGAGACCCGGCAGTCGACGCGCTCCCCCGGCCGTACCGGGCCGGTGCGCACCGTGCCCGCCTCCAGCCGGATCACCAGGTCCGGCTTCTGCGGCGGCGCGCCGCGCCAGCGGACCCGGTAGGCGACGGTGGTGGCCCGGCCGACGTCGGTGAGCATCAGCGGCAGCATCCGGGCGAACACCTCCCCGCCCACCAGCGCGGCCTCGGCCCGGGCGATGGGCCAGGGCACGCCCGCCGCCCTGGCCACGTCCAGGCCGTGCACCAGCAGCTCACCCAGGGCCAGCGCGGTGAGCGTGTCCGGGGTACGGGTCACCCCGGGCCCGTACCAGGGGGTGTCCAGTTCGGCGTCCGGGTCCAGCTCGGCGGTGGCGTCCAGGAATCCGGCGATGCCCTCCTCGACCATGCCGACCGCGACCGTCATCTGCTGGTCGGCGGTGGTGTCCGCGAGTTCCTTGACCAGCATCGCGTTCACGGTCGCCAGCCGCTTGTGGAAGTCCTGCTCCTCCGGCACGTAGCGGGCGTACTGCGCGCTGGTGCCGCCCGCCGCCTCGCCGAAGCCGCGGAACACGAAGGCGAGGTGCGAGGCGACGTCGACCACCCGCCACTCCGCGTCCACCGCCGCCCCGGGATCGCTCCGGCGCAGCAGCCGCAGCAGCCGCTCCCCGTTCTCGGCAACGGCCTGCCGGGCGGCCGCACGGTCGTTCTGATCCATACCGCAACTCCCGGGGAAGGCCTGGTCCATCAGCGTCGGCAGAGCCTAGAAGCCGGGTCGAGAGCCTGTCTACCCATCGGTAACCACTGGCAGGTGGCTGCGGGTCAGGTGGCGCTGCCCCCGGGCTGCGTCTCGCCGACGAACAGGGCGTGGACCCGGCGCCAGGCGTCGTCGGCCGCGGCCGGGTCGCTGGACAGGAAGCTGTGGCCGATGCCGGGGTAGACCACCACCTCGTGACGGACGCCCGCCTCCTCCAGCGCGGCGCCGATCTCGCGCCGCTGGTCCGGCGAGATGACGTGGTCGTCCCCGCCGACCAGGTAGAGCAGTCGGCCGGTGATCTTCGGGGTCAGCGACAGGGTCGGCTCGGGCCTGCTCAAGGGGATGTCGGTGGTGGGCAGCCAGCCCGCGTAGAAGACCGCGACCGCGTAGAGCGGGAACTCGGTGGCGGCGAGGTAGGCGATGTGACCGCCCATGCTCAGCCCGACCATGCCCACCTGCTCGGCGCCGAGCTCGTGCAGCCGGTCGACGGCGGCGGCCACATCGGTCAGCACCTGGGCCCGGGTCATCTGGTGCAGCAGTTCGAAGCCGCGGGTGCGGCCCGCATCGTCGCGGGGCAGTTCGGCGCCGGGGGCGGTGCGGTGGTGGAAGTCCGGGGCGAGCGCCACCAGGCCGAAGCCGGCCAGCCGGTCGCAGACGGCGCGGACGTCGGCATTGACCCCGTAGAGCTCCGGGGCCACCACCACACCCGGACAGGACCCGGCCGCCGCGGGCCGGGCGAGGTACGCGCCCATCGGTGCGCCGTCGCCGACCGGGATGTCGACACGGTCGGCCACGATCGGGTGCTGGGGCATCGGGTGCTGGGGCAGGGATGCAGTGGTCATGGGGCGACCGTAGCCCGCTCCGCGCCGGGGTATCCACAGGTTGTTGATCCTGGTACCAGGAGCACCCGGTTGTCCGCTGCGGCCGGCACGTACGACCGGTGCAGCAGGCTCGGGGGCGCTGGGCCGGGCGGTACTGTCAGTGGCTGCTGTGATACTCGGTGCTGACGCGGCGCCGGTCACTCGACCGGTGCCGGTTCGGCGCTGAACCGGAGGTCGCTGGAATGGCATACACGCAGGTGAGGTCGGTGCGGTGAGGTTTCTGCACACCTCCGACTGGCATCTGGGGCGGAACCTCCACCGGGAGGGTCTGCTCGGGGCCCAGCACGCCTTCCTCGACCATCTCGTCGCCACCGCGCGGGACGAACGGGTCGATGCCGTGCTGGTGGCCGGCGACGTGCACGACCGCGCCATTCCCAGCCTGGGCGCGGTGGAGCTGTTCGACGGGGTGCTGCAGCGGCTGGCCGCCCTCGGCGTGCCGGTGGTGCTGATCTCCGGGAACCACGACTCGGCACGGCGGCTGGGGATCGCCGCCCGGCTGATCGAACAGGCCGGGGTGCATCTGCGGACGGACGTGGCGCGCTGCGGCGACCCGGTGCTGCTGGCGGACGAGCACGGTCCGGTCGCGGTCTACGGGGTGCCCTATCTGGAACCGGCCCTGGTCGGGGCGGAACTGGAGGCGCCCGCTGTGAGCCATGCGGCGGTGCTGGGTGCCGCGATGGACCGGGTCCGCGCGGACCTGGCCGGGCGACCGGCGGGCACCCGCTCGGTGGTGCTCGCGCACGCCTTCGTGGTGGGCGGCGAGGTCAGCGACAGCGAGCGGGACATCGCGGTGGGCGGCGTGCCCAGCGTCCCGGCGTCCGTCTTCGACGGGGTCGACTACACCGCGCTGGGCCATCTGCACGGCTGCCAGACGATCGGCGAACGGCTGCGTTACAGCGGTTCGCCGCTCGCCTACTCCTTCTCCGAGGCGGACCACCGCAAGAGCATGTGGCTGGTCGATCTGGGTCCGGCCGGCGAGGTGGAGGCGCGGCGGATCGACTGCCCGCAGCCGCGTCCACTGGCGCGGCTGCGGGGGCGACTGGCGGAACTGCTCGCCGATCCCGGGCTGGACCGCCATGAGCAGTCCTGGGTCCAGGTCACGCTCACCGACGCGGTGCGCCCGGAGCGCGCCATGGAGCAGTTGCGCGCCCGCTTCCCGCACACCCTGCAGCTGGCCTTCGAGCCCGACCGGCGGCCGGACGACGGCCTGCGGAGTTACGGGGCGCGGATGCGCGGGCGCAGCGACGTGGACGTCGCGCTGGGCTTCGTCCGGCATGTGCGCGGCAGCGACCCCGACCCGGCGGAGCTGGTGCTGCTCCGGGCGGCGACGGACGCGGTCCGGGTCGCCGCCGGCGTCCGGGAGGGTGAGCGCTGATGCGGCTGCACTCGCTGCGGATCACCGCGTTCGGCCCCTTCGCCGGCACCGAGACCGTGGACTTCGACGCGTTGTCCGCCGACGGCCTGTTCCTGCTGCACGGCGCCACCGGGGCGGGCAAGACCAGCGTGCTCGACGCGGTCTGCTTCGCCCTGTACGGGGAGGTGCCGGGCAGCCGCCCGCGGTCCAGGCTGCGCAGCGACCACGCCGCCGCGGCGGACCGCACGGAGGTGGTGCTGGAGCTCACCCTGGGCGGGCGGCGGCTGGAGATCACCCGCAGCCCCGAGCAGGAGCGGGTGAAGAAGCGCGGCAGCGGAACAACCGTGGACCGCCCGCAGACGCTGCTGCGGGAGTGGACCGCGGCGGACGGCTGGACCGCGAGCAGCAGGTCGCACCAGGAGATCGGGGCCGAGCTGCAGCTGTTGCTGGGGATGAGCCGGGAGCAGTTCTGCCAGGTGGTGCTGCTGCCGCAGGGCGAGTTCGCCCGGTTCCTGCACGCGGGCGCGCTGGACCGGGCCGAGCTGCTCGGCCGGCTGTTCGACACCGCGCGGTTCGGGCAGGTGGAGGCCTGGCTGACGGAGCGTCGGCAGCAGGCGGAGAAGGCCTGCCAGGCAGTGCAGGGCCAGATCTCCGCCCGCCTGGAGCGCATGCGTGAGGCCGCGGGCCCCGCCGCCCGCGCGGTCGCGTCCGAGACCGCCGGAGCCGCTGACGAGGAGGCGCTGACCTGGGCCGCGCTGCTGCGGGAGCAGCTCCGCGCGCGGCTGGACGTGGCCGAGTCGGGCCGGGCGCTGGCTGCCGAACGGCGCGACGCGGCGGCGCGGCGGGCGCGGCAGGTGGAGGTCCTGGCGGAGCGTCAGCAGCGGCACCGACGTGCCGAGCGGCTGCTCGCGGAGCTCCGCGCGAACGCGGACGTCCAGCGGCAGGCGTCCGAGCGGCTGGACCGGGCGCAGCGCGCCGACGCGGTGGTCCCGCTGCTGCGGCTGCACGCGGAGGCCGCCGACACCGCGCGGCGCACCGCGCACGCCGAGCAGCAGTGCCGGGCCCGGCTCCCCCGCGAACTCGGCGCGGCGGACGCCGACGCGCTGGCCGAGGCGGAGCGGCGGGCCCGGGAGGAGCTCGGCGGTCTGCGCGCGCTGCTGGCGGCCGAGGAGCAGTACCACGGCAACGAGCTGCTCCTCGGTCGCCTGGAGCGGGAACGCGAGGACGCCGAGGCGCTCCGGGCCGACGCCGCCGCCTGGCTGGGGGGGTGGCCGGCCGCACGGCAGCGGGTGGCCTCGGCGCTGGACGCCGCGAAGACCGCGGCGGCCCGGGACGGGCAGCTCACAGCCCGGCTCGACGAGGCCCTCCGCCGGGCCGGGGCCGCAGATCGGCGGGACCTGCTGACGGAGCGTCTGGCGGAGCTCGAACCACGTGGCGCATCGCTGCGTTCGGCCGCCAACGACGCCCATGAGGCCTGGCTGGAGCTGCGCGAGCGGCGGCTCCTGGGCATGGCCGCCGAGCTGGCGGCCGAGCTCGCGGCGGGTGCGGCCTGCCCGGTGTGCGGGTCGGCGGAACATCCGGCGCCGGCCGCCGCCGGGCCGGACCGGGTGACCCCGGAGCAGGAGCAGCAGGCCGAGCGGCGCTACCGCGAGGCCACCCGTACCGCGGAGCAGCTGGCGGAGGAGCTGCAGGAGCTGCGCGGCCAGGCCGCCGGGCTCGCCGTCGAGGCGGGCGGCGAACCGGCCTCGACGCTGCGGGCGGCCGCCGAGAAACTGGCGGTCGAGCAGGCCGCGGCCTCCCGGGAGGCGGCCGCAGGCGTCCGGGCGCAGGAGGAGTCGGACCGGCTGGAGCGTGAGCACGCCGCCCGGACCAAGGCCGCCGGGGCGGCGGCGCAGCTGGTCTCGGCCCTCACCGCACGGCTGGAGGCGCTGGAGGAACAGCAGGACGAGCTGGCCGCCGGGCTGCGGCGCGGGCGGGCCGGGGCGGACTCGGTGCCGGCGCGGCTCGCGCAGGTCGGGCCGCTCGCGGACCGGCTGGCCGAGGCCTCGGACGCGGTACGGGCGGCGCTCGGGGCGGCCGAGGCGCTGCGCCGCGCCGAGCAGCAGGCCCGCGCGGCGGCCGAACGCGAGCGGTTCCCCGACCTGGCGGCGGCGTCCGAGGCCGCGCTGCCGCCCGGGCGCCTGGCCGGGCTGCGCGCACAGGTGGAGCAGTACCGGGCGGAACTGGCGCGGGCCGAGGCCGAGTTGGCCGACGAGGCGGTGGCCGCCGCGGCCCGGCTGCCGTTCGCCGACCCCGCCCGCGACCATGCCGTGCTGGACCGGGCCGACGCGGCGCTGCGTGACGCGCATGCGACCGCGCAGGGCGTACGGGAGCGCTGCGCCGCGCTGGACCGGCTCAGTACCGGGCTCGCCGACGAGGTGCGCAGGCTGGAACCGCTGGCCGCCGAGCACGCCCGGGTGGCCGGCCTGGCCTCCCTGGCGACCGGGACCAGCCGCAGCAACGAACTGCGGATGTCGCTGGAGACCTACGTCCTGGCGGCCCGGCTGGAGCAGGTCGCGGCGGCGGCCGGGGCCCGGCTCGAGGTGATGTCCCAGGGCCGCTACACCCTCGCCCACAGCGACGCCCGCACCCGGGGCGCCGGGCGGTCCGGGCTGGGCCTGACGGTGCTGGACGCCTGGACCGGGCGGCACCGCGACACCGCCACGCTCTCCGGCGGGGAGAGCTTCTTCGCCTCGCTGGCGCTGGCCCTGGGCCTGGCCGACGTGGTGACCGACGAGGCCGGCGGGATGCCGCTGGACACGCTGTTCGTCGACGAGGGCTTCGGCTCGCTGGACGAGGACACCCTGGAGGACGTGATGGACGTGCTGGACCGGCTGCGCGAACGGGACCGCTCGGTGGGAATCGTCAGCCACGTGTCCGACCTGCGCGGCCGGATCCCGTCCCAGCTCCAGGTCCGCAAGGGGCGGAACGGCTCCACGCTGCGGCGGCTGGGAGGCGGCGCGGGAACCCACTGACGGCCCGGCCCCCTTGATCCGGGACGGGCGCACGGAGTCCACTGTCCACGACGTCCGCAGTCAACGACGTCCGCAGTCAACGACGAGGACCACACCGATCGTCCCGGAGGCGCAGGCATGAGCGAGGCTCCCCAGCAGAGCGCGACCCCGTGGTGGCGCGACGCGGCCATCTTCCAGGTCTACCCGCGCAGCTTCGCGGACGGGAACGGCGACGGCACCGGTGACCTGGCCGGGATCCGGGACCGACTGCCCTACCTGGTGGAGCTGGGCGTGGACGCGCTCTGGATCTCCCCCTGGTACGTCTCGCCGCTCGCCGACGGCGGCTACGACGTCGCCGACTACCGCGACATCGACCCGGCCTTCGGCACCCTGGACGAGGCCGGGCGGCTGATCGCCGAGGCACACGGCCTCGGGCTGCGGATCATCGTCGACCTGGTCCCCAACCACTGCTCGGACCGGCACCCCTGGTTCCGGGCCGCCCTCGCCGCCGGGCCCGGCTCCGCCGAGCGCGCGCTGTTCCACTTCCGTCCCGGCCGCGGTGACGAGGGCGAACTGCCGCCCAACGACTGGCGGTCGCACTTCGGCGGCCCCGCCTGGACCCGGGTGGAACAGCCGGCCGACGGCCGCCCCGGCGAGTGGTTCCTGCACATGTTCGCGCCCGAGCAGCCGGACTGGAACTGGGAGCACCCCGAGGTCCGCGCCGAGTTCGAGTCGGTGCTGCGGTTCTGGCTGGACCTGGGGGTGGACGGGTTCCGCATCGACGTGACCGACCACCTGGTGAAGGAGGACGGCCTGCCGGACTCGGCCGGGCACCACGGCCGCCCGGACCCGTGGCGGGACCAGGAGGGCGTGCACGAGGTCTACCGCGGCTGGCGGTCCGTCACCGACGCCTACCCGGGCGATCGGATGTTCGTGGCCGAGCTGTGGGAGCGCGATCCGGCCCGCTTCTGCCGCTACCTGCGCGGCGACGAGCTGCACACCGCGTTCAACTTCGCACTGCTGAAGTCCCCGTGGGACCCGGCCGCGCTGCGCAAGGTCATCGACGACACCCTGGCCACCCACGCCCCGGTGGGCGCCGCGCCGACCTGGGTGCTGTCCAACCACGACACCACCCGCCATGTCACCCGCTACGGCCGCGCCGACAGCGGCTACGACTTCGACCGGGCCCGGCGCTTCGGCCTGCCGGTCGATCTGGAGCTGGGCACCCGCCGGGCCCGCGCCGCGGCCCTGCTCACCTTCGCGCTGCCCGGCGGGGTGTACGTCTACCAGGGCGACGAGCTGGGCCTGTGGGAGGTCGAGGACATCCCGGACGAGCTGCGCCAGGACCCGACCTGGCTGCGGTCCGGCGGGGTCGACCGGGGCCGGGACGGCTGCCGGGTGCCGCTGCCCTGGAGCGGCACCGAGCGTCCCTTCGGCTTCGGCCCGGAGGGCTCGGTCCCCTGGCTGAACGTCCAGCCGGTGGAGTGGAAGGACCACACGGCGGCGGCGCAGTCCGGGGACCCCGGCTCGCACCTGGCCCTCTACCGCACCGCGCTGCGGCTGCGCCGCGCGGAGCCGGGGCTCGGCGACGGCACGATGCGGTGGCTGCGGTCCGATCCCGCGGTGCTGGACTTCGCCCGCGACGGCGACTTCCGCTGCCTGCTGAACCTCGGGCCGACACCGGTGGCGCTGCCGGAGCACAGTGAGGTGCTGCTCGCCAGCGGCCCGCTGCACGGCAACTGGCTGCCCGGCGACGTCGCCGTCTGGCTGCGCTCGCAGCCGTCCTGACCGCCCGGAACCTGACCCCGGAACCGGCCGCCCGGAACTGACGCCGGACACGAAGGAAGCCCCTTCCGCACGGGGGAGCGGGTGGGGCTTCCTTGGATCATCGTACGAGCGATAGGCCCGATGTCTGCGGCGAACGCACGCCAGGATGCACTGTGCCATCATCCGATGGCGTGGTTCCGCCTCCCGGCGTGCGGTGTCCCGGCGTGCGGTGTCCCGGCGTGCGGTGTCACGGCGTTCGGCGTCACGGCGTGCGTTTCATTTCGACAGGCCGGCCCGGCGCAGCGCCTCGGCCATCGCGGTGTTGCCGGCCGGGGCCTCGGCGCGCGGCTTCGGCGCACGCTGCGGCTGCTGCTGACGGCGCGGGCCACGGTCCCGCTCGGGGCGGTCCCGCTCGGCGCGGGGCTGCTGGGCCTCGTCCTCCAGACGGAGCGTCAGCGAGATCCGCTTGCGCGGGATGTCGACGTCCAGCACCTTCACCCGGACGATGTCGCCGGACTTCACCACCTCGCGCGGGTCCTTGACGAAGGTCTTCGACAGCGCCGACACATGCACCAGGCCGTCCTGGTGCACGCCGATGTCGACGAACGCACCGAACGCGGCGACGTTGGTGACGGTGCCCTCCAGCAGCATCCCCGGCTCCAGGTCGGAGAGCTTCTCGACGCCCTCGCGGAACGCGGCCGTGCGGAACGCGGGGCGCGGGTCGCGGCCCGGCTTCTCCAGCTCGCGCAGGATGTCGGTGACGGTGGGCACGCCGAACTTCTCGTCCGCGAAGTCCCCGGGACGCAGGCCCCGCAGCGCCGAGCCGTTGCCGATCAGCGACTTGAGCTCACCGCCGGTCGCGGTGAGGATCCGCCGCACCACCGGATAGGCCTCCGGGTGGACGCTGGAGGCGTCCAGCGGGTCGTCGCCGCCGGGGATCCGCAGGAAGCCCGCGCACTGCTCGAAGGCCTTGGGGCCGAGCCGCGCCACGCCCTTGATCTCCTTGCGGCTGCGGAACGGGCCGTTGGCGTCGCGGTGCGCCACGATGTTCTCGGCCAGGCCGGCGCCGATGCCGGACACCCGGGTCAGCAGCGGCGCCGAGGCCGTGTTGACGTCCACGCCGACGCCGTTGACGCAGTCCTCGACCACCGCGTCCAGCGAGCGCGACAACTTGGTCTCGGACAGGTCGTGCTGGTACTGGCCGACGCCGATCGACCTGGGGTCGATCTTCACCAGCTCCGCCAGCGGGTCCTGCAGCCGCCGGGCGATGGAGACCGCGCCGCGGATCGACACGTTGAGGTCCGGCAGCTCCTGCGAGGCGAACGCCGACGCCGAGTACACCGACGCGCCGGCCTCGGAGACGACGGCCTTGGTCAGCTTCAGCTCGGGGTGACGCTTGATCAGGTCCCCGGCCAGCTTGTCGGTCTCGCGCGAGGCCGTGCCGTTGCCGATGGCGATCAGCTCGACCTGGTGGGCCGCGCAGAGCCTGGCGAGCGTGGCGATGGACTCGTCCCAGCGGTTCGCCGGGACGTGCGGGTGGATGGTGTCGTGGGCGACGACCTTGCCGGTGGCGTCCACCACCGCGACCTTCACGCCGGTCCGGAACCCCGGGTCCAGGCCCAGCGTGGCGCGGGTACCGGCCGGTGCGGCGAGCAGCAGATCGCGCAGGTTGGCCGCGAACACCCGCACCGCCTCGTCCTCCGCCGCGGTACGCAGCCGCAGCCGCAGGTCGATGCCGAGGTGCACCAGGATCCGGGTGCGCCAGGCCCAGCGGACGGTGTCCAGCAGCCAGCGGTCACCCGGACGGCCGCGGTCGGCGATCTCGAAGCGCTGCGCGATCCGGGACTCGTAGCCGCCGGGGGCCTCGGCGTCGGCCTGGTCCGCGTAGGGCTCCAGGGTGAGGTCGAGGACGTCCTCCTTCTCGCCGCGCAGCATCGCCAGCACCCGGTGCGAGGGCAGCGAGACGAAGGACTCGGCGAAGTCGAAGTAGTCGGAGAACTTCGCCCCGGCCTCCTCCTTGCCGTCACGGACCGTCGCGGACAGCCGGCCCCGGCCCCACATCCGCTCGCGCAGTTCGCCGAGCAGGTCGGCGTCCTCGCCGAAGCGCTCGACCAGGATGGACCGGGCGCCCTCCAGGGCGGCTGCGGCGTCGGCGACGTTCTCGCCGGTGAAGCCGGCCGCCTCGGTCTGCGGATCGCGGCCCGGGTCGCCGAACAGCAGGTCGGCCAGCGGCTCAAGACCGTTCTCGCGGGCGATCTGGGCCTTGGTGCGGCGCTTGGGCTTGTAGGGGAGGTAGATGTCCTCCAGCCGGGCCTTGGAGTCGGCGGCGCGGATCTGCGCCTCCAGCGCCTCGTCCAGCTTGCCCTGGCTGCGGATCGACTCCAGGATCGCGGTCCGGCGCTCCTCCAGCTCGCGCAGGTAGCGCAGCCGCTCCTCCAGGGTGCGCAGCTGGGCGTCGTCGAGCTCGCCGGTGGCCTCCTTGCGGTAACGGGCGATGAAGGGCACGGTGGCCCCGCCGTCGAGCAGGTCCACGGCGGCCTGCACCTGCCCGGCCCGTACGCCGAGTTCCTCGGCGATGGTCTGCTGGATCGACACGCTGTGCACAGTCACGCTGGGTTACCGCCTTCTCGCAGGGACTCCGTCAGCATTCTGCCCGTCCCGGCTCCCGGGGGAAAACCTCTGGCGCCCGGCGGGTCGCGGCGGCAGAGTGGCATCGTGTCGACATCACCGGAATCAGCAGAACCAGCGAGGATCCGTGAGGCGGTCGCCGCGGACTGGCCCGCCGTGTGGCCCTTCCTCCATGAGATCGTCGCCGCCGGCGAGACCTACACCTATCCCCGCGACCTCGGCGAGGAGACCGCGCGGGCGATGTGGATGCTGTCCGCGCCGAGCCGCACCGTGGTCGCGGTGGACCCGGGGACCGGGGTGGTGCTCGGCACCGCGAAGATGAACCCCAACCACATGGGCGGCGCCTCGCACATCGCCTCGGCCAGCTTCATGGTCGACCCCGCGCACGCCGGACGCGGCGTGGGCCGCGCGCTCGGCGAGTACGTGCTGGCCTGGGCGCGGGCCGAGGGCTACCGGGCGATGCAGTTCAACGCCGTGGTGGAGTCCAACACCCGCGCGGTGGCGCTGTGGAAGTCGCTGGGCTTCGAGATCGTCGCGACCCTCCCCGAGGGCTTCCTGCACCCGACCCTCGGCTACGTCGGCCTCCACATCATGTACCAGCGGCTGTAACAGCCCCGGGAGTCGATCGAGCGGCTCGGACACAGGGCGCGACCCGGCCCGGCACCAACTCCACCGCTTCCCTATAGACGATCTATAGGCGCGTGTAGGGTGTCCTCCATGGCCATCACCACGATCCAGGTCGACTCCGAGGTCCGCGACCGGCTGCGGACCCTGGCCGAAGCCGAGCACACCACCATCGGCCGCGTCGTCGCCCGACTGGCCTCCCAGTCCCTCACTCCCCAGGAAATCCACGACCGCAGGGAGAGCGCCCGCACCACCCTGCGCGCCCTGGGCGCCGACCTCGACGCAGACCCCGGCGCCCGCGCCCGCGCCGTGGACCTCTGGTCCCGGATCGAGGCACCGCGCGCGTGAGCACCGGCATCCTGGCCCTGGACCACACAGCCCTGGCCGCGCTCGGCACCGGACACCACTTCCTGTCCCACGTCATCGACGAAGCACATGGCGACCCCGAACGCCGAGTCCTGGTCGCCACCGCCTGCCTCACCCAGGCCGAACAGGACCGCCCCGGATCAGCCGAGCACTTCGGTGGCCTGCCGGCCCTCGCCTTCGTCGACCTCGACTTCACCGCCGCCTGCACCATCGGCGCTCTCGCCGCCGCCGGCCACCCCTGGGCCGTCGCCCACGCCGCCCACCTCGCCCGCCCCAGCGCCGACTGGCCCGACGGGCTGCCCCTGCTCACCGCCATCCCCCATGCCTACCAGGACCTGGGCGTACGCGCGTTCCCCATCGACCCACCCGCCTGACCGGACCCACCTCCGCGACAATCCAGCACCAACGGGCGCGGCCGTCGGGCGCCACCGCCCGGGCCCACGACCATCCCGTCGCGGTGGCCCGGCCCCAAGGCGGGCAAGCTCCTCGGCGAGCCGCTGACCCAGGGCCAGGACCCCGCTCGCGCCAGGCGGGACGGCCGCGGCGGGGAACGAGTCCGGCCGGGCGCTCCGCGGTCAGGCAGTCAGAGCCTCCACAGCAACGTCCTCACCGGCTCTGCATATCGATCTGAACCAGCAGGATGCGGCAACAGCGCGACTGCGGTCAGCAATTGTGCTGGCCCGACACGCTGACCATCCGGAAATCCAGGCATGGTGCTACGAGACGGATGCCCGGCGAGTGCTCACGGATGGCGACCATTCCAAAGCCGTGGAACTGAGCCGGGCGGCCCGGCAACTTGCACCCAGGGGAAGCTCGGCAGAGATTCAGGCCACCGCCCAGCAAGGTCGCGCCTCCGCCCGACTCGGGAAGCCGGCGGAGACGTACGCCGCAATAACCCGAGTACATGCGCTCAACGCCTCCGCAGGATTTCCCGATCAGCCTGAGCATCACTTTCAATACGACCCGGGAAAATCCATCGCCTGCACGGCCACGACACTTGCATGGCTCGGCGATCCCGCAGCGGAGGCCTACGCGCGAGAGGTAATCGCACGGCTTGCCCCGCCGCAGGACCACTCAAAGTGGCCGCGCCGGGTAGCGTCGGCCACTATCGACCTGGCGCTGTCCCTGGTGGCGACCGACAGGTTGGAGTAACAGTGGCGCCATAACAGCAGTCCAAGCGCGCTTCACGGAGTGGGGCCGCGTCTCGCGCCTCCTTCCGACGCCCGGGAGCAGGGCCGCGCAGGCGTCCTCGGCGGTGTTGCCGGCGGAGAGGCGGCGCAAGCCGCAAAAAGGACGGCCTGGAATTAAATGCCAGATACCTGGCATGCGGAAGCGGTGGCATGCATATGCAGGCGAAGGGCCGACCTGACGATGTGCGACCACCGTACTTGAATACGAAATTCCGCCGAACCGCCGACCTGACGATGTACACCCGCCGTACTCGAATGGGTATTTCCGCGCATCGATTTCTCTTCCACACTGGCGCCATCAGTGATGCTTCAAACGGGGAGAAAGTTCATGAGTACTGATCATGATGTCGTGGTTGTCGGTGCCGGGTTCGCCGGGTTGTACGCGGTGCACAGGCTGCGTGACGGGCTGGGGCTGAGGGTGCAGGGGTTCGACGCCGCCGGCGGGGTGGGCGGGACCTGGTGGTGGAACCGCTACCCGGGGGCGCGGTGCGACTTCGAGTCCGTGCACTACTCCTACTCGTTCTCGGACGAGCTGCAGCGCGAGTGGCAGTGGACCGAGCGCTTCGCCGC
>NZ_JBGCCS010000030.1:0-94397 GCF_041262645.1 Streptacidiphilus sp. EB129 | reverse complement strand
AACGAGCTTCGCTACTCGGAGAGTTGCGCGGTGGCCGCCCCATGACCAGGGGTCATTCCAAGATCCCTGCTACACCACTCGGCGGGACGCCATCCCATTCACGGTTCCGTGATCGACTCTGATGTGTGCCGAATGTGTGCTGGAACCAGCTGGGCAGGACCTGAGGCGCCGCTGAACTGCGGAGATGCCATTAGACCAAACGAGTGAGTAGCCGCCCGCATAGGCGAGACTCATCCAGTTGCAGTCCGAAACACCAAGAAGGCCGCTGACCTGCATGCTCGTGCAGGTCAGCGGCCTTCGACGGTCATGAGCACCGCTTTCCGGGGCCCCAGCTCTTATCCAGATCCAGTGTCCGATATGCCCTGAAATTATGTCCGCTTTGGAGCCCCCTGTCGGGTTCGAACCGACGACCCCCGCTTTACAAGATCGACATGGGTCATGACGGCGCGTGATCGCTAGTGCCGCGTGGTGCTGTTCCTGCAGGTCAGCACCACGCGGCCGATCGCCGCATCCACTGGGGGTTGCCTGCTGGTGGCGCGTCCGCTCACGCATCGCTCACGCACCCGAGACTGCTGGAGCGCGCTGGAGCGGCACAGCCTTGGACAAGCGCATACTGACGTTCCGCCACCAGCGCCAGCACCGGGACGACGTGCTCAACGAGGACTCTCCGACGTTGAGTCGCACCCGCGTGGTCCCGCGTGGGATCTGGTCGCCCCGGCCGTTGTGGCCGGGGCGTTCGCGGTCAGGCCGGGATCAGGACGGACTGGAGGTCGGTGAGGATCTGGTTGATCTCGGCCAGGTCGAATGAGGCCGGATCGAACTGGTCAGCGCTGTCCAGGCCGAGCCATTCGAGGCGGTCCTCGTGCTCCTCGTGGGCCGGGTCGGCGAGGACCTCGATGAGGTAGGCGTATCCCCACACTCCGCCGCAGTCCTCTGGCGGGCAGGCGCGGCGGCCGGTGAGGCAGCGGGGGTAGGCGGTCCCGGGTTCTGCGGCGTCGACCGCCTCCACGAGGATGTCGTGCTCCCAGTCGTCTCCGAAGTCGTAGGTGTAGCCGAGCCGACTGCCGACAATCGGAGCGACGTCACCGAGACGCTTCGCCTCCGCGCTGCGGATACCCAGGTCACCGTCGGCGACGCCGTAGCGCTCCCGACCGGCTTCGAAGGCCCACATGTGGTAACCCTCCCAGCCGAAGGCCGCCTGGATAAGGCGATGCACCTGAAGCAGGTCGGTCGTCGACGGCACCTGGAGCCGGCGCCAGATCGGAGGCTGGGAGCCGTGAAGGGTGACCTTGATGGTGTGGACGGCTGTCGCCGATACGGACCGAGGGCCGGATGCCGGCCTCGCACGCCTGGTGTTCGCCATGCCGTCAATCCTGCCAGCCGGGCCGCCGAGCGGCCCGCAGCGCGTTGTCCCAGTGAATGCTGTCGCCGGGTCAATTGAGTACAATCCTTTGGGTTTCCCCGGAAGCGGGAGCGCGCTGATCAGAAGGGACTACGCCCGAACGGGAAGCCGATCGTGCCCGGTCTCACAGACTCAGATCACTCCACGGGATGCGGATGGCGAACGGAGCGGGGAAGCGGATCTCCTCGCTCGCCGGTTCCCACTCCCCGACCAGGACATACACGGCCGAACGCAAAGGCTTGACTTCCAAGCCCTCCGCCTGGATCGTGGCAAGCTCGTAGGCTCGCACCCAAGTGACATCCCAGGTCTTGGCGGAGTCGAGTTCGACCTCCCAGTACCAGGGGATGCCCGCCTCCGCGTAGCGGTCCATCTTCCAGTTGCGTCGCGCAGGGGTGTCGGAGCCGGACAACACCTCTCCTACCAGCGCGACATCGGCCGCAAAGGTGTCGGCCCCCCGCCCCAGGCAGCGGCGGACCAGGAAATCCGGGGTCAAGAAGCTGCTCTTGTCCGGGGTGAAGAACACATTCGTCTCCATTCCGACCTGCCAGCACCGTCCGCTGCCATCCGCCTCGGAACCGGACATCGCACGCCTCGCGCCAGCTTCCAGCGCACTCCACATCCGCCCGCTGAATTGCTGGTGCTCGAACGGACCACGCCGAGTCCACACGACGTTCCCGTCCCACAGCTCGATCTCCCCAGCCACGTCCTCGGGCAGCTGCTGCAGCTCCTCCCAGCTCAGCTTCCCTGGGACGTTGTATCCCGGCCCCTCGACCGCGCCCGCCGACATCATGTCCTCCGCCCGACGACTCCTGCGATTCACTGTAACGGGACTCTCTGACGGGCAAGTGGCGACGAGACCGGCGGCGGTCGACATCCGGGAAGGTCCGCAGACAAGTCGACGTCATCCCGCTCCGCAGACACCGGCTCTCCGCCCTGAGAAGCCGTGGGACGACGGAGCGCCCTGCGGTCGACCTCATGATCACAGCAACGGCCGCGCACCGCGGCTGGGAACGGCGCGTCCGACACCGAACCGGTGCTGCCAGACCATCCGCTCACGCATCGCTCACGGAGATGGTCCCGGAAGTGTCCGAGGCCGTCGACGAAGCGTCCGGAAGGCTGAAACTGCAGCTCATCCGGGGTGGCGCCGAGCACCCCCGGTCGGTCTCGAACCGACAACCCCCGCTTTCGAGCAGCCCGCCCCAGGTCCACCCGCCGTAGAGCACCAAAAAGGCCGCTGACCTGCGCGTTCACGCACGACAGCGGCCTTCGACGGACACGACCCCCGCTTTTCATGGAGGCCGGACCCAGGTCGCACCCGAATCAATTGTCAGATATGCCCTGAAATTATGTCCGCTTTGAGCCCCCTGTCGGGTTCGAACCGACGACCCCCGCTTTACAAGAGCGGTGCTCTGGCCAACTGAGCTAAGGAGGCGCGGTACCTGTCCGCAGCGAGCCACGGCAGGACCAGGGGGCAGTCTACCGGGACGGGCGGGCTGGTTGTCCGGTGGATTTCGCGGGGTGGGACGGCCGTGTCGGACGGCGAATAGTCGGAGTTGTGGCGGTCTGGGCAGATATGAGTGAACGGGGCCCTTGGAATCGGTGGCCCGCGGGTGCTGACAGCGCCACTCTTCGGCGGGTAGCGTCGCCTGCAGTTCATCGACTGTCGGTGGACTAGACCTCTCAGGTCATCGTGTCGCTCCGGCGGGCCGGCGCGAGGACGGGACGAGGTTGCCTCAGCGGGACGCAGCCCGCGACCCGCGCACCACCCCGCCTTTACTCGGATCGTCCGGCACGTTCCTGCCGGTGAAGGAGAGCAGCAGCATGCCTACGGTGACTTTCGACAAGGCCACCCGGATCTACCCCGGCAGCACCAAGCCGGCCGTCGACGCGCTCGACCTGGACATCGCCGACGGCGAGTTCCTCGTCCTGGTCGGCCCCTCCGGCTGTGGCAAGTCGACCAGCCTGCGAATGCTCGCGGGCCTGGAGGACGTGAACGGCGGCGCCATCCGCATCGGCGACCGCGACGTGACCCACCTCCCCCCGAAGGACCGGAACATCGCGATGGTGTTCCAGAACTACGCGCTGTACCCGCACATGACCGTCGCCGACAACATGGGCTTCGCCCTGAAGATCGCCGGCGTCAACAAGGCGGAGATCCGCAAGAAGGTCGAGGAGGCCGGGAAGATCCTCGACCTCACCGAGTACCTCGACCGCAAGCCGAAGGCGCTGTCCGGCGGTCAGCGCCAGCGTGTCGCCATGGGCCGCGCGATCGTCCGCGAGCCGCAGGTCTTCCTCATGGACGAGCCGCTCTCCAACCTGGACGCCAAGCTCCGCGTGCAGACCCGCACCCAGATCGCCTCGCTGCAGCGCCGGCTGGGCATCACCACCGTCTACGTCACCCACGACCAGGTCGAGGCCATGACCATGGGCGACCGGGTCGCGGTGCTGAAGGACGGCCTGCTGCAGCAGGTCGACTCCCCGCGCAACATGTACGAGCGCCCGGCGAACCTCTTCGTGGCCGGCTTCATCGGCTCGCCCGCGATGAACCTGATCGAGGTGCCGCTCGCCGACGGCGGTGTCAGCTTCGGCAAGTCGATCTTCCCGATCTCCCGCGAGGCCGTCGCCGAGGCCTCGGCCGCCGGTGACCGCACGGTGACCATCGGCGTCCGCCCGGAGCACCTGGACCTGGTGGCCGCGAGCGACGCGCTCTCCAAGGACGGCGGTGCTGGCCTGGCCGTCACCGTGAACGTGGTCGAGGAACTCGGCGCCGACGGCTACGTCTACGGCACCGCCAAGGTCGGCGACGAGGACAAGGACCTGGTGGTCCGGGTCAGCGGCCGCGACGTGCCGCGCAAGGGCGAGGTTCTGCACGTCGTCCCGCGTACCGGCGAGACCCACGTCTTCTCCACCTCGACCGGCGAGCGGCTCAGCGACTGACACATCCGGTACCCGGCACCGTCACCGAAGTGCAGCGCAGCGCAGGAGCTTCGGGCGACATGTCGACATTGCGCCCCCGGCGGGGCTTTCACCCGCCGGGGGCGCTTCATTTCCCTACAAACCAGACACTTCCTCACTCGTTCGAGTGACTGAATGTCGCCATATCATTACCCATCGCTAGCATCACCTGCGTGAAGCAGCTAGCGCGCCGTCTCGGCAAAACACTCGCTTTCGTCCTGCCCGTCGTCCTGGTGACCACCGGCACCCTCGCGGTCACCCGCGTCCCCTGGGCGCCCGCGGACTCCGGGGAGCCTCAGGTCCTCGCCGCAGCCGCCCGTTCCGGCCCGGTAGCCGCGGTGCCGCAGGACGCCCCGCAGGCCACCCCGCAGGACGTGCTGCGCAGCCGACTGCTCCAGCAGTTGCAGGCGCAGGACCCGGGCGCCGCCCTCGACTCACTGGCCCAGGCCATGCAGCAGCAGCCCTCGTTGACCCGCTACTGCACCGACATCGCCCGCGACCTCGGCCAGGCGGCCGTCCGCAAGTACCAGGGCGACGTCCGCCGTGCCCAGTCGTTCTCCCGGCCGGTGTGCGACGGGTCCTTCGCCGCCGGTGCGATGGCCGCCGCCGGCTGAACCGGCAAGCGGCGGGAACGCGCCGCGAACGGGGCTGGAACGGGGCTGGCCCGGTTCACGGGGCGGCCCCGGATCCGTCTAGGGTGCTGCCATGACCGCTGACCTCATCCCCTCCACGGAGCGCTCCCCGCTCTCCTCGCCCCCGGTGACCCAGGCCGTGATCCTGGCAGGTGGACAGGGATCCAGGCTTCGTCCCTACACGGACACCCGTCCCAAGCCCATGATCGAGATCCCGGGCACCGGGATCCCGATCGTCGGTCACCAGCTGCAGTGGCTCGCCGAGGAGGGCGTCACCGACGTCGTCATCTCCTGCGGCCACCTGGCCGAGGTGCTCCAGGACTGGCTCAAGACCGCCGATCTGCCGCTGAACGTCTCCACCGTGGTGGAGACGGAGCCGCTCGGCCGGGGTGGCGGCCTGAAGTTCGCCGCCGCCTCGCTCCCCCGCCAGGACCAGCCCTGGTACGCCACCAACGGCGACATCTGGACCCGGTTCCAGCTGCGCGCGATGGCCGACTTCCACGCCGAGCGCGACGCCCACGCCACGCTCGCGCTGGCCCGCCCGCGCCTGCCCTGGGGCACCGTGGAGACCGACCAGTTCGGAAACATCCGCGACTTCATCGAGGCGCCGCCCTCCCCGTACCTGATCAACGCGGGCGTGTACGTCTTCTCCGCGGAGTTCGCCTCCATGCTGCCCGCGCTCGGCGACCACGAGCGCAGCACCTTCCCCCGGCTCGCCCGTGAACACCGCCTGTCCGGGTACGAGCTGCCGCAGGGCGTCTACTGGCGTGCCATCGACACCGCCAAGGACCTCGCCGAGGCGGCGAAGGAGCTGGCCGCGACCCGCGGCGAGTAGCCCCAGCCTGCCGGGCGGCCCACCAGCGGCCCGGAAGCACGACAGCGGCCCCGTACTGACGCTCAGTACGGGGCCGTGGCGCTTCCCAGGCCCTCGGGGACCCTCCGGGGCCCTCCTGGGCCGCCGGGCCCGCGAGGGGCGACGGCTCAGGAGGATGACAGCCGGCTCAGGGAAGGCAGACAGGGGCAGGGCAGGGCAGTGGCTCAGGCGGTCGGGCCCGGGGCCGGGGCGGGTTCGGTGGCGGGGACCGGGGTCACCACCGTGCGGCGCAGGGCGAGGCCGAGCAGCGGCAGCGGGGTCGCACCGCCCAGCAGCCCGCCGATCACACCGTTGCCGCTGCTGGGGGCGGACGAGGGCGAACCGCCGTGGCGCTGGCTGGGCGCCGACGACGGCGAGCCGCTGTGGTGTCCGGAGCTGCTGCCGGAGCTCGGCGAACCGGAGCCGCTGTGCCGGGAGGACGGACGGCGCGTGGCCGAAGCCGAGGCCGAGGGTGAGGCGGAGTGCGACGCCGACGGCTTCGGCAAGGCCGCCTGCGCGCTCGGCGACAGCGACGGCCACTGCGGGCTCGGGTAGTCCGTCGGCACCGCGCCGGGGCTGTCCGGAGTGACCGTCGACTCCAGCCGTCCGCTGCGGACTGCCGCGCCAAGCGCCGAGCCCAGCAGCAGGGTCGCCCCGACCACGACGGTCGCCACCACGATCCCGCGCCGCAGTACCCGGCGCCGCAGCGCGGACACCGACGAGCGCTCGCCCAGCCGCCGCCACGCCTCGATGGCCAGCCTGCCGTCCAGCGAGAACAGCGGGGCGCCCGCGAGCAGCAGCGGGCTCCAGGCGGCCAGGTAGATGATCTCCGGCGCGTCGTAGGCGGGCGCCGTCCGCCAGCTGACGGTGACCAGCAGCGACACCGCGAGCAGCATCGCCACCGCGGCCGCCAGCCGCTGCCACAGGCCGACCACGGACAGCACCCCGACCACGATCTGCACGAACGCGACGCCGAGGCCCGCCCCGACCGGGTGGTTCAGGGCCAGGTGCAGCAGCGGCTGCGCCGACGCCCAGGGGTGCAGCCCCTGCAGCCAGTGCATCATCGAGCCGCGCGCGCCGCCGTCGAAGTAGACGGGGTCGCAGAGCTTGCTGAAGCCGGCGTAGATGGAAATGCCGCCCAGGAACAGCCGCAGCGGCAGCAGCACCAGGCCGAGGTCCACCCGGCGGCCCGGGTACCAGGCGTGCCGAACCGGTTCTCCCGGCTCCCGCTCGCCCGGCAGGTACGACTGGCCGTCGGCGTCCGCGCCGCCGGGGCGGTACGGGGTGATCGGCTCGTCCTCGTCCAGCTGCGGCTCCGGGCCCGGCTGGTAACGCGGCATCAGCTGCGTCCCCCCGAGGATCCCGCGCGAGCCGGCGCCGGACTGCTGGGCCGGCAGGACCCGGGTGCCGTCGTCGAGCACGGAGCCGCCGGGGCCGCCCACCAGTACGGCGTCGAGCAGCGGGGCGGCCTCACCGGTCCAGGTGATCGGGGTGACCCGCGCCCTGCGGCGCGGCCGCCCTTCGCCACCCCCCGGGGCCGCTGCGGCACCCCGGCCGCCGGCGCCGGCCGCTCCCACGCTCACCAGAGCGGGGAGCACCAGCAGCGGCTGGGTGTCCTCGGGGCCGGCGCCGATGCCGCTCCGGTAGCCGGAGCCGACGCCTGCGTTGCGCGGTGCGGCGAAGGCCGGGGCCGCCGCCACCGAGTCGATGAGCGGGCTCACCGGGGCGCCCAGCCGTACGCGGAAGCTCGCGGTGGTACTGCTCAGCCGGGCCGGGTCGGTCGGAATCCTGACCGTGTTCAGCGCGAGCTCACCGTCCGGACCCTCGGCGCGTCCCCCCTGCGGGCGGGTAGGTGTTCTGGTGTCCACACCCCACTAACCGAGCGAGGAGCCGTTTGGACACCCCTCAGGAGGAACCCGATCCCCGGCTGTCCGTGCGACACGCCGAATCCGGGCCGTAATTCGCACCCCCGCACGGCAAACGGAGCACAGCGGCAGGGCCCGGACGGCCCCGCCGCCGGCGCCTCAGCGCTTGGCGCGCAGCCGGGCCGCCTCGTAGAGGACGACGCCGGCGGCGACGCCCGCGTTCAGGGACTCCGCCTGACCCGGCATCGGGATCCGCACCGTCAGGTCGCAGGTCTCCGCGACCAGCCGGGACAGGCCCTTGCCCTCCGAGCCGATGACGATCACCACCGGTCCGGTCAGCGCCTCCAGGTCGCTGACCTCCGAGTCGCCGTCCGCCGCCAGGCCGACCACGAAGCAGCCGGCCTTCTGGTAGGCCTCCAGGGTCCGCGTCATGTTGGTCATCCGGGCCACCGGGACCCGGGCGGCCGCGCCCGACGAGGTCTTCCACGCGCCGGCCGTCATCCCGGCGGCGCGCCGCTCGGGGATGACCACGCCGTGGCCACCGAAGGCCGCCACGGAGCGGACCACGGCGCCGAGGTTCCGCGAGTCGGTGATCCCGTCCAGCGCCACGATCAGCGCGTCGTCGCGGTTCTCGGCCGCGGCGGCGAGCAGGTCCTCCGGGTGCGCGTACTCGTACGGCGGCACCTGCAGGATCAGGCCCTGGTGGTTGTGGCCCTCGGCGAGGTTGTCCAGCTGCGGCCGCGGGGCCTCCATCAGCGGGACGCCGCGTTCGTTGGCGAGGGTCAGCGCCTCGCGCACGCGCTCGTCGTTGTCGATGAACTGCTGGACGTAGAGCGCCGAGGCCGGCACGCCGCCCTCCAGCGCCTCCACCACCGAGTTGCGCCCGTAGACCAGCTCGGATCCGGCCTTGCCGCCGCGCCGCGAGCTGCCGCGCGACTTGTTGGCCGACTTGTTGGCGGCCCCGCGCTTGGCGGCGGCGTTGGCCATCCGGTTCTTCTTGTGACCCTTGCGCTCGGACGCGGGCGGCGTCGGGCCCTTGCCTTCGAGCGACTTCCGGCTGTGGCCACCGGTACCGACCGACGGGCCCTTCTTGGAGCCGGGGTTGCGGCGGTTCCTGCGCTGGCTGTTGCCGGCCATCAGTTCAGTCCTGCTTCCATCATGAAAAAACTACATGCGTACAAACGGTCAGTTGAGCCCCTGCGGGCGCACCGGTCAGGTGAGCGTCCAGCGGGAGCCGTCGGCGCGGTCCTCGATGGCGAGGCCGGCCTGGGTGAGCCGGTCCCTGATGGCGTCGGAGGTCGCGTAGTCCTTGCGCTCGCGCGCCGCCTGCCGCTGCTCCAGCACCAGCCTGACCAGGGCGTCCACCACACCGTGCAGGTCCTCGCCCCGGGCCGGACCGGTCCACATCGGGTCCAGCGGGTCGAGACCCAGCACCCCGAGCATCGCACGGACCTCGGCCAGACGCGCTACGGCGTTCTCCTTGTCGTCCGCCGCCAGCGCCGCGTTGCCCTGCCGGACGGCGGTGTGGACGATGGCCAGCGCCCCCGGCACGCCGAAGTCCTCGTCCATCGCCTCGGCGAAGGCCGGCGGCACCTGCGGGGACGGGGCGACCTCGCCGTGCTGCTCGGTGACCCGCTGCGCGAAGCCCTCGATCCGGTTGAAACCGGTCTCCGCCTCGCGCAGCGCCTCCTCGCTGTACTCGATCATCGAACGGTAGTGCGGGGTGCCCAGGTAGTAGCGCAGCACGATCGGCCGCCACTTCTGCACCATCTCGGAGACCAGCACCGAGTTGCCCAGCGACTTGCTCATCTTCTCGCCGGCCAGCGTCACCCAGGCGTTGTGCACCCAGTAGCCGGCGAAGTCGTCGCCGAAGGCCCTGGACTGCGCGATCTCGTTCTCGTGGTGCGGGAAGACCAGGTCGCGCCCGCCGCCGTGGATGTCGAAGGCGGAGCCGAGGTACTTGTGCGCCATCGCCGAGCACTCCAGGTGCCAGCCGGGACGGCCGCGCCCCCAGGGGGTCTCCCAGCTGGGCTCGCCGGGCTTCACGGACTTCCACATCGCGAAGTCGCGCTGGTCCCGCTTGCCGGTCTCGCCCTCGCCCTCGGGCTGCCGCAGGTCGTCCAGCTGCTGGTGCGACAGCGAGAGGTAGTCCGGGTAGGAGGTGACGCTGAAGTAGACGTTGCCGTCGGACGCGTAGGCGTGACCGCGCTCGATCAGCGCCTGCATCATCTCGATCATCTCCGGGATGTGCCCGGTCGCCCGCGGCTCGCCGGTGGGCGGCAGGCAGCCCAGCGCGCTGTAGCCGTCGTTGAAGGCGCGCTCGTTGGCGTAGCCGATCTGCCACCAGGGCAGCCCGGACTCCCGCGACTTGGCGATGATCTTGTCGTCGATGTCGGTGATGTTCCGCACGAACGTGACGTCGTAGCCCCGGTAGGCGAACCAACGACGCATCACGTCGAAGTTCAACCCGGAGCGGATATGCCCGATATGCGGAGCTGCCTGTACGGTCGCGCCGCACAGGTAGATCGAGACACAGCCCGGCACGAGCGGGACGAAGTCGCGTACCTGGCTGGCGCTGGTGTCGAACAGGCGAATACTCACAGCGTCAAGGGTAGTGGGAACAGCGGGGTGCCCCGTGCCCAATCGGGCACGGGGGCGCACGGCGTTCACAGTGGCGTGACGAACCCCGGACGGCACAGTCCCGGGGCCGGCGGCCCGGGCTCCTGTCCCGGGGCCGACTGACGGAGTCTCACCCGTTCGGCGGAAGCGGTTCCCACCTCACGCGGAGGGCCCCGCCGGTGGCACCGGGTCGGCGGGCACCACCAGGGCGGTCGCCAGCGCGGCCAGGCCCTCGGCGCGTCCGGTCAGACCCAGCCCGTCGGTGGTGGTCCCGGAGACCGAGACCGGCGCGCCGAGCGCGGCGGTCAGCGCCGCCTGCGCCTCCTCGCGCCGCTTGCCGATCTTCGGCCGGACGCCGACCACCTGCACCGCGACATTGCCGATCTCGAATCCCGCCGCCCGGACGATCCGGCCGGCCTCGGCCAGCAGGGTCACCCCGGACGCCCCGGACCACTCCGGCCGGTCGGTGCCGAAGTGCGCGCCGAGGTCGCCGATGCCGGCCGCCGAGAACAGCGCGTCACAGGCGGCGTGCGCGGCGACGTCGCCGTCGGAGTGCCCGGCCAGGCCGTGCTCGTAGCCGTCCCAGCGCAGCCCGGCGACCCACAGCTCGCGGCCGGCCTCGAAGGCGTGCACATCGGTGCCGATCCCGGTACGCGGCAGCCGGGACAGGTCGGTCCGGGGCAGGTCGACGGGCGCGCCGGGGGCGCCGGGGGCGCCGGGGGCGCCGGCCCCCGAGGACGTGGCGGAGGTCACCGGCGTGGCGGGCGTCGGCGTGTCAGAACTCATCGCGGGCCCTCCGCCGGGCCAGTACGGCCTCCGCCAGGACCAGGTCCAGCGGCCTGGTCACCTTGAACGCCTCCTCGTGACCGGGTACGACCACGACCCGCCCGTCGTAGCGCTCGATCAGTCCGGCGTCGTCGGTCGCCTCGACCCCGTCGCTCAGCGCCTTGTCGTGCACGCGTTGCAGCGCCTCGCGGCGGAAGCCCTGGGGGGTCTGCACTGCACGCAGTGTGGACCGATCGGGGGTGCCGACGACCGGCTCGGGACCGCCCGCCACGGCGGCGGGCAGCACCTGCTTGACGGTGTCGGCCAGCGGCACGGCCGGGACGACCGCCTCGGCCCCGTCCAGCACGGCCCGGGCCACCGCGTCGACCACGTCGACCGGGACCAGTGGACGGGCCGCGTCGTGCACCAGCACCACGTCCACCTCGACCGGGATCGCGGCCAGCCCGAGGCGTACCGACTCCTGGCGGGTGGCTCCGCCGGCGACCACGGTGATCCCGGCGTTCCCGGTCACCCACGCCGAGTCGGAGCCGTCGAGCCCGTGCTGGTCCAGCAGCGCGCGGACCCGCTCGACACCGTCCGGCGGCGCCACCACGACGACCAGCGACACGGCCCGGGAGCGCGCGAGCGCCCGTACGGCGTGCACGAGCAGCGGCACGCCCCCGAGTTCACGCAGGGCCTTGGGGGCGCCAGGGCCCAGTCGTTCGCCCCGCCCTGCGGCGGGAACCACTGCTGCGGCGTTCAGGTTTGCTTCCTTCAGCGAAGTGGGTATGGCCAAGGCGTGTCGGGCCGAGCACCTTCCGTGGAGCCCAGTCCGCTCGCCCCGGCACAGGACGAAAGTGCACCAGGGTGCACAGTCGGGACATGCCTCAGCGCCTGTCGTGGGGACGACAGGCGCTGAAAGCAGCCGAACGGCGTTGCCGCACTACGAGGCGAGGACCTCGTCGAGCAGCGTTTCGGCCTTGTCCTCGTTGGTGTTCTCAGCGAGTGCCAGCTCGCTCACCAGGATCTGCCGGGCCTTGGCCAGCATCCGCTTCTCACCAGCGGACAGCCCGCGCTCGCGCTCACGTCGCCAAAGGTCGCGCACAACCTCCGCGACCTTGATAACGTCACCCGAAGCAAGCTTCTCCAGGTTCGCCTTGTAGCGGCGGGACCAGTTGGTGGGCTCTTCGGTGTACGGTGCGCGGAGCACCTCGAAGACCCGGTCCAGCCCATCCTGACCGACCACGTCGCGCACACCCACGAACTCTGCGTTCTCCGCAGGGACGCGCAGCGTCAGGTCACCCTGCTGCACCTTCAGCACCAGGTAGGTCTTGTCCACACCTTTGATCTGGCGGATTTCGATAGCCTCGATCAGCGCGGCCCCGTGATGGGGGTAGACCACGGTGTCGCCAACCTTGAACGTCATGTGACAGGTACCCCTTCCGTGGCTTTCCAGAATAACACGGTTGCAGCCATATCCGAAGGGCGTTTTCGCAGGTCAGGACTGGTCTCGGGGCTTGACAAGCACCCCCGTCGCGTGCTGCGACCCCAGTTCCGGGCGGGCTTCCCGCAGGTCGGAGCACCTGCGCACGAACCGGTCACCTCCAGGAAAACTACAATTGATCTTCCAGTGCAGTCTTAACCAAAGCGTTATCTGATCTTCAGCTGAACGGATTCGCCACCGCGGGACGACGCCCGGTGACGACGGAAGTGACCGGAGCACGGCGAACGGGAGCCGAGACGACGGAGCCGCGAGCGCGGACCGATCGGGATGCGGATGCGACACGGGGCCACCCCGTGTGGAGCGGATAAAGGGGATCGGTAATCTGATCGCGGCCAGCTCGTCAGAAAACATCCCGTCAGATCGTCCAAGGAGAGACCACCGCCGTGAGCCGCAGTCTTCGTCGCGGCGCAGTCGCCGCCGTCATCATCGCGACCGCTCCCATCCTCGCCGCCTGCTCCGCGGGGGACAGCGCGGCGACCCTCCAGGTGAAGCCCGACAACGCCGCCACCTCGCTCAACTCGACGCTGAAGCTCAACGGCATCGTCGTGGTCACCGACAAGCTGGGCAACGCTCCGGCCAACATCACCACGAGCATCGCCAACACGGCGACCGGCGCCGGCCAGGACGACACCCTGGTCTCGGTGGCCGTCGACGGCACCGCCGCCACCCTGAGCGGACCCGCCGTGATCCCGGCCGGCTCCTCGCTGCTGCTCAGCGGCCCGGGCCAGGTCTCCGCCACGGTCCCCACGCTCAAGGAGATGCCGGGGCAGAACGCCGCGGTGACCTTCACCTTCGCGAAGGCCGGCTCGGTCACCGTGCAGGCCCTGGTCAGCGCGGGCACCGGCCAGTACGCCGGGTACGCGCCGGTGGCGCCGACCACCCCGCCGGCCGCGCCGGTGACCCGGCCGACCCCGCACGCCTCCGAGAGCAAGGGCGCCAAGCCCACCCCGACCGGGACCGGGACCGGCACCGCGACCTCCACCCCCTCGCCGACCCCGACCCACTGACGGCGGCGCCTGCCGACGCCGGCGTCGGCTGACACCCGAGCCTGCTGACACGCGGGGCGCAGGTGCCCCCGACCGCCGACACCGGGCGGGCCCGAACGGGTCCGTCCCGTTCGCGGCTGCGACGGCCCGGACGTCAACATGACCGCGCCCCCGGAGGAGTGACCTCCGGGGGCGCGGTCATGCAGTTCCGTGCGCGGGCGGGCGCGGCGTGCGCGGGCGCGGCCTACGGCTCGAACTTGTAGCCGAGTCCACGCACCGTGACCAGGTAGCGCGGGGCCCCCGGGTCCGGCTCGATCTTGGCCCGCAGCCGCTTCACGTGGACGTCCAGGGTCTTGGTGTCGCCCACGTAGTCCGCACCCCAGACCCGGTCTATCAGCTGCATCCGGGTGAGCACCCGGCCCGCGTTGCGCAGCAGCATCTCCAGCAGGTCGAACTCCTTGAGCGGCAGGTCGACCTTGGCTCCGTCCACGGTGACGACGTGGCGGTCCACGTCCATCCGGACCGGGCCGGCCTCCAGCGCGCCGGGGCCGCCGTCGGTGGTCTCCGGCTCGCCGCGGCGGCGCAGCACCGCACGGATGCGGGCGACCAGCTCGCGGGTGGAGTAGGGCTTGGTGACGTAGTCGTCCGCGCCTATCTCCAGCCCGACGACCTTGTCGATCTCGCTGTCCTTGGCGGTCACCATGATCACGGGAACGCTGGACTTGGCCCGCAGCTGACGGCAGACCTCGGTGCCGGGCAGGCCGGGCAGCATCAGGTCGAGCAGGACGAGGTCGGCGCCGTTGCGCTCGAACTGGTCCAGTGCGTCGGGGCCGGTGGCGGCGATGGCCACCTCGAAGCCCTCCTTGCGCAGCATGTAGGACAGGGCATCGCTGAAGGACTCTTCGTCCTCGACGACGAGCACACGGGTCACGACTGGACCTCCGGGGCAGGAAGGGGGGTGGGGGCGTGTTCGGTGGTGGGGGAAGAGTGTTCGGTCGTGGGATCCGGCTCGGTGACGTGTGCGCCGAGGGGTTCGCGGTCCGGCCCGCCCTGAAAGTCGGCGTCCGGCGGGCTGTCGAGGTCTCCGTCGAACTCGGCCTCCGCAGCGGCGTCCGATGCGGAGCCGCCCTGGCGCCGGTCGTTGGCGCGGGGGGTGGTGGGCAGCCTCAGGGTGAAGGTGGACCCCTGGCCCTCGACGCTCCAGACCGAGACCGTGCCGCCGTGCGAGGCGGCCACGTGCTTGACGATGGACAGGCCGAGACCGGTGCCGCCGGTGGCCCGCGAGCGGGCCGGGTCGACCCGGTAGAAGCGCTCGAAGATCCGCTCGCGGTCCTTCTCGGAGATGCCGGTGCCCTGGTCGGTGACGGATATCTCCACCGTCTCGACCCTCGCCCCCGGCACCTTGCGGGCGGCGATGGCCACCCGGGTGCGGGCCGGGCTGTAGTTGACGGCGTTCTCGACCAGGTTGCCGAGCGCGGCGGCCAGCTGGCCGCGGTTGCCGTGCAGGTAGAGGCCGGCGATGCCGCCCGCCGCCATGGTGATCTGCTTGGCCGCGGCCTGGTGCCGGCAGCGGTCCATCGCCTCGGCGACCAGCTCGTCCACGGCCACCGACTCCGGGTCGACCAGGCGGTTGTCGTCCTGGACCCGGGACAGTTCGATGATCTCCTGGACCAGGCTGGTCAGCCGGGTGGCCTCGATGAGCATCCGGCCCGCGAAGCGGCGGACCGCCTCCGGGTCGTCACTGGCGTCCTGGACCGCCTCGGAGAGCAGCGACAGGGCCCCGACCGGCGTCTTCAGCTCGTGCGAGACATTGGCGACGAAGTCCCGGCGGACCGCCTCGATCCGGCGGGCCTCGGTCAGGTCCTCGACCAGGACCAGCACCAGGCGCGAGCCCAGCGGCGCGACCCGTACCGAGACGGCCAGTCCCTCGCCCACGGCGGGCTTGGCACCGGCCCGCCTGGGGATGTCCAGGTCGGCCTGCCGTATCTCGCCGTCGCGGCGGGTCAGCCGGGCCATGACCAGCATCTCGTCCACGGCGATGGCCCCGCCCCTGACCAGGCCGAGGGCGTACGCCGCCGAGCTGGCCTTGATCACCTGATCGCTGTCGTCGAGTACGACCGCGCAGGAGCGCAGCACCGACAGCACGGTGTCCACGCCGGGGGGAAGTTCTGGTTCCGGTTGTTGTTCTATGCGTTTGGCGGGCTTCTTGCGTTCCCGCTCGCTCCAGCGGAAGGAGACCGCGGCGGTGAGGCCGACTCCGAGCCCGGCAAGAGCGCTCGCAGCGGCTGCGGCCACGTTCACGTCCATGCGTTCAGCGTAAGCGCAGGATGGTGACCTGCTGTAACCCCTGGAGCAGGGCATCAGCCGCAGGTCGCCGAGAATTCACCGTGGGGTCGCCGCTGGTTCACTCCTCCAGCTGCGCGGGTACGCCCGGACAGCGCAGAGTGGGGGCACACCGTACAGACGGATCTGCCGGGACAGCCGGGAGCGCCAGGAGGAGAAGCGACGATGCGCGACGCGTACCACGAGGAACTCGATTCGATCGGCGACGGCCTGGTCGAGATGGCCCGGTTGGCCGGTTCGGCGATCGGCCGGTCCACGACCGCACTGCTCGAAGCGGACCTCGCCCTCGCGGAGAGTGTGATCGCGGCCGACGAGAAGATCGACTCGCTCCACCACGACCTGGAGAACCGGGCGATAGCCCTGCTGGCGCGGCAGCAGCCGGTGGCCACTGACCTGCGCATCGTGGTGACCTCGCTGCGGATGAGCGCGGACCTGGAGCGCTGCGGCGATCTGGCCCGCCACGTTGCGAAGCTGGCCCGGCTGCGCTACCCCGAATCCGCCGTGCCGGCGGACCTGCACCCGATCGTGCTGGAGATGGGGCAGCTGGCCCAGCGCCTGGTCGCCAAGGCCGGTCTGGTGATCTCCTCCAAGGACGTGGACGCGGCACTGGAGATCGAGCGCGACGACGACGAGATCGACGAGCTGCACCGCGAGCTGTTCGCGCACCTGCTGGACGACCGCTGGCAGCACGGCATCGAGACCGCCGTGGACGTCACCCTGTGCGGCCGCTACTACGAGCGCTTCGCGGACCACGCGGTTTCGGTCGCCAAGCGCGTGGTGTTCCTGGTCACCGGCGAGCACGCGGACGAGTTCGTCGCCGACGTCGAGAAGTAACCCCACGCGCGGGCATTCGGGGCGCACACGCGGGCGTACGGGTGCGCCCCGTACGCCCGTTGACGCTGTGTACCCGGGCGGCTTCACTGAGGCATAGGCATGACCGCCTGAAGGAGGGCTCACCCGATGACGCAGACTCCCGCCCCGCCCGCCCCGCCGACGGCCGAATCCCCCGCGGCGCGCTTGCTCCGGATCCCACGACCGACGGCCGCCTCCTGCGGCTGCGGGCCCGGGTGCGGCTGCGGCTGCCAGTCCGGCGGCCCCTGCCAGTGCGGCGGCTGCCACTGACGGCCCAGCGACGGCCCGACATCCACGACGGCCCCCCAACAGCGATGTTCGCGCTGGTGGGGGGCCTGATCGCTGGGGATGTTACTTCTTGCCCTGGTTCTTCACGGCCTCGATCGCGGTGGCAGCGGCCTCCGGGTCGAGGTAGCGGCCGCCCCGGGTGAGCGGCTTGAACTCTGCGTCCAGCTCGTAGAGCAGCGGGATGCCGGTGGGGATGTTCAGGCCCGCGATGTCCTCGTCGGAGATCCCGTCGAGGTGCTTGACCAGGGCGCGCAGCGAGTTGCCGTGCGCCGTCACCAGGACGGTGCGTCCGTCGGCGAGGTCCGGCACGATCGCGTCGTACCAGTAGGGCAGCATCCGGTCGACGACGTCCTTGAGGCACTCGGTCTGCGGCCGGACGTCGGCGGGGAGCTGGGCGTAGCGGGGGTCGTCGGCCTGCGAGTACTCGGCGTCGGCGGCGAGCACGGGCGGCGGGGTGTCGTACGAGCGGCGCCAGAGCATGAACTGCTCCTCGCCGAACTCGGCCAGGGTCTGCGCCTTGTCCTTGCCCTGGAGCGCACCGTAGTGGCGCTCGTTCAGGCGCCAGGAGCGGCGCACCGGGATCCAGTGGCGGTCGGCCCGGTCGAGGGCGATCTGGGCGGTACGGATCGCGCGGCGCAGCAGAGACGTGTGCAGGACGTCGGGAAGGATGCCCTCGGCGGCGAGGAGCTCACCGCCGCGCACGGCCTCCTTCTCGCCCTTCTCGTTGAGGTCGACGTCGACCCAACCGGTGAAGAGGTTCTTCTCGTTCCACTGGCTTTCGCCGTGACGGAGCAGGACAAGACGGTAGGAAGCTTCAGCCATGGCCAGAAGCGTAGTCCAGCGGGGCTGCGGGAAGTCCCGGCGATATTCGCTGGCGGCGGCGAGCGGCCGCTGCGTAATATCTGAACCGCCTCTTCAGCACTTACACCTGCCGCTCGGAGTGCCCCTTCATGCCTGCTGCGCTCGCCCACCGCCTCAGAACCGCGACCCGGGAGACGGTGGGCGGGCTGCCGTCCGCGTTCTGGTGGCTGTGGATGAGCACGCTGGTCAACCGGCTCGGCAGCTTCGTGGTGACCTTCCTGGCCCTCTATCTGACGGTGAACCGGGGCTTCAGCCCGGCGTTCGCGGGGCTGGTCGCCTCGCTGTTCGGCCTCGGCGGCAGCATCGCCGCCGTCGCGGGCGGGGTGCTGGCGGACCGGATCGGCCGCCGCCCCACCCTGCTGGCGGCGCAGACCAGCGCGGCCGCCGCCACACTGGTGCTCGGTCTGGTCCATCCGGCCTGGGCGATCGCCGCGAGCGCCGCCGTCCTCGGCTTCACCAGCAACGCCTCCCGCCCCGCCGTCTCCGCGATCATGGCCGACCTGGTGCCGCAGCAGGACCGGGTCCGGGCCTTCTCGCTCAACTACTGGGCCATCAACATCGGCTTCGCCTTCTCCGCCGCCGTGGCCGGCCTGATCGCCGCACACGGTTTCCTCTACCTCTTCGTCGGCGACGCGGCGACGACCCTGCTGTGCGCCCTGGTGGTGTTCGCCCGGGTGCCGGAGACAAAGCCGGAAACAAGGCCGGAGACCGGACCGCAGGCGAAGCCGGATGCCCGGGGCGGCGCCGCGTCGCGCAGCGCCACCGCGTCCGCGACCCCGGCGGTCGGGCTGGGGGCGGTGCTCCGCGATCCGGTCTTCATGTCGCTGGTCGGGCTGACCTTCCTGCTGGCCTGCGTGGACGGGCAGGGCAGCATGGCGCTGCCCATCGTGATGGGACATCAGGGCTACTCCGCGACCGACTACGGTCTGGTCGTCGCCCTCAACGGACTGCTCATCGTGCTGCTGCAGATCCCGCTGACCCGCGCGGTGGAGGGACGCAGCCGGGCGCTGATGCTGGCGATCGCGGCGCTGCTGACCGGCTGCGGCTTCGGGCTGACCGCGTTCGCGGGCTCGGCCTGGTTCTACGCCCTGACGGTGGCGGTGTGGACCGGGGGCGAGATGCTGCGGGCGCCGGCCGGCATGGCGCTGGTGGTGGAACTGTCGCCGGTGCACGCCCGCGGCCGCTACCAGGGCGTCTACTCGCTGGCCTGGTCCGGGGCCTCGTTCCTGGCCCCGCTGACGGCGGGCTTTCTGCTCACCGCCTGGGGCGGGAGCGCGGTGTGGCTGAGCTGCACCCTGCTGGGCGCGGTCGCGGCCGTCGGGTACGTCTGGCTGCTGCGCGGACGGGTCACCGCCACGCGGGAAACGGTCACCGTGGCGACCTCCGAAAATCCGCGTGCCACAGCGGAAAGGGCCTCGTAGGGTGCGCGGTATGGGAACGCGAAACGCTCGGCAGGACGACGGCGGCGACAACAACGGTGGCACGGGTGGCAGTGGTGGCAGGGGCGATGCCATCGAGATCCGCGTCATCGAGGAGGACGAACTGGGCGAGTGGAGCAGCGCCCTGACGGCGGGGTTCATGGGCCCCAAGGGCGGTGTCGACCTCGACTTCCGCCGGGAGCAGTTCCAGCCCGGCCTGTCGACCGGCGCCTTCGACGGCGGGCGCTGCGTGGGCACCTTCCGCAGCACCGTTCGCGATCTCACCGTCCCGGGCGGCGCCACCCTGGCCACCGACGCCATCACCAACGTGAGCGTCGCCGCCACCCATCGGCGGCGCGGGCTGCTCACCCGGATGATGGAGCAGGACCTGGCCGCCGCGGCGGCGCGCGGCGACAGCCTGGCCATCCTGGTGGCCGCCGAGTACCGCATCTACGGACGCTACGGCTTCGGCCCGGCGACCCAGCGCCGCGGCTACCGGATCGACAAGCTGCGCGCGGGCGGGGTACGGGTCCCGGCCGAGGCCGAGGGCGGCAGCTTCGAGCTGCTGACGATGGAGGAGCAGCGCAAGCTCGGTCCCGAGCTGCACGACCGCTTCCGGCTCACCCAGCCGGGCGCGATCAACCGCAGGACCCTGAACTGGCGCATGCGCACCGGCGATCTGCGGCAGGCGAACGGTGGCTGGAAGGAGCCCCTGGTCGTCCTGTACCGGGACGCCGACGGCCGTCCGGCCGGGATGATGGAGTACACCGTCGAGGACGCGTGGCCCAACATGGTCTGCAAGTCGCCGATGAAGATCCGCGACCACTTCGCGGTGGACCGGGGCGCCGCGGCCGCGCTGTGGCGCTACGCCCTGCAGGTCGACTGGGTCGACCGGATCGAGATCAGCAGCATCGCCCCCGACGACCCGCTGCCGCTGCTGCTCGACGACCCGCGTGCCTGCGTGGACGGCGGCGACAGCAGCGCGGACTTCATGTGGCTGCGCATCCTCGACGCCCCGACCGCCTTCGGCACCCGTACCTACGCCGCCCCCGGGCGCGTCGTGCTGCAGGTCGCCGACCGGATGGGCTACGTCGCCGGCCGCTGGGCGATCGAGGCGGACGAACAGGGCGCGGGACGCTGCTCCCGGGTCGGCGACGACGAGCCCGCCGATGTCGCGCTCGACGTCAGCGACCTGGGAACGCTCTACCTCGGCAGCGACACCCCGGCCCGCCTGCACGCCGCCGGCCGCATCACCGAACTGCGCCCCGGCGGCGTCGCCCGGACCGGCGCCCTGCTCCGCACCGACTTCCGCCCCTGGTGCCCGGACATGTTCTGACGCACCGCCAGCCCGTCAGCAGCCTCCGTGCCGAGTCGGTAGGTCGGCACGGAGGCTCTGGGTTCTTGATCATGCCGACCGCGTCGCGGACCAGCGGGCGGAAGACCCGGTAGCACGAGAGCGCGACGATCCTGGCCACGAACGGGGCGCGGTGCTGCCGAGGCCACCCTGTATGTGAAGGCCGGCCGAACGTCGCCCGCATCGACGCATCACCGTGGGCGGGGCTGTGGTGGGTTGTGGCACCCCACCACAGCTCAGGGGCTTCACCCCGGATGCCAGGCGTCATTCCGTACAGCGGTACGGTGAGCGACGGAGTATCCGGTCGCCCCTGCGGGGTCGGGGGTGATCCGCTCACGGGCGAGGTTGCTGCACCCGGCGCCAAACCAGGTCAGCGCCGGAAGCACGCACGGTGAGGCGGGCCTCCGCCGGTCCAACCCATGGAGCTGCCCGATGATCTGTGCTAAGCACGCTGCCGCGAGCCGCGAGCCGCGAGCCGCGAGCCGCGAGCCGCGAGCCGCGAGCCGCGAGCCGCGAGCCGCGAGCCGCGAGCCGCGAGCCGCGAGCCGCGCTAGCGGCACCTCCCGGGTGCGGCGATGAAGGCGCTGCCCGATTCCGGCACAGCGTCCTTGGTATCGAGCGACCGCTGGCGAACGCTGCCCGAGCTGCGCACCCTGGCTGTTGCCGCGCGTACGGTGACGTCCACCGTACGCGCCCTGGAGACTCTGCCTGACCTGCTGCGCGGTGACGACCGCGTCGCCGTACGGTTCGCACTCGACCCGACGTCCGCCTTCAGCGACGGTGTCCCCGAGCTGCTCCGGTCCCAGGACTGCCGCACCATTCCCTGGGATCAACTCGATGACCTGGCACCGGACCTGATCCTGACCGCCAGCGAGAACATCGACGCCCCGGGTGACTGTCCGGTCCTGGTGATCCCCCACGGCGTCGGCTTCCACAAACAGGTGCCCGACTCAAGGACCGGCCGTACCCGCCTCTCCGGGATGGTCCCGGACGGACTCCTGCACCGGGCCAGACTCACTGTCGCCCACCCGAACCAACTCCGGCAGCTGGCTGAGGTCCATCCTGAAGCCGCCGCCTCAGCCATAGAGATCGGCGACGTCTGCTACGAGCGACTGCTCGTGAGCAAGTCTCAGCGCGACGCCTACCGGCATGCCATGGGCGTCCAGCGGGGGCAGCACCTCGTGGTACTGAGCTCCACCTGGGGTTCCACCTCGCTGCTCGCGGAGCACCCGGATCTCCCCGCCAGACTGCTATCCGAACTCTCGTTCGAAGAGTACCGGGTGGCCTTGGTCCTGCATCCCAACGTGTGGTCCTTCCACAGCGGCTGGAAGCTCAGAGCGCTCCACGCCGCCGCCCTGGACGGCGGGCTGCTTCTGGTCCCGCCCACCCGTGGCTGGCAGGCCGCCGTCATCGCGGCTGACGCGGTCATCGGCGACCACGGGTCGGTCTCGTTCTACAGCGCGGCCGTGGGCCGGCCCACCCTCCTCGCCTCGTTCGGCGACGACGCCACCCCCGGCACCACCGGGGCCGAATTCGGCCGGTCGGCGCCCCGCCTGGATCTCACCCGCGCGCTCCGTCCACAACTGGCGGCGGCCGTCCAGGAGCACCGGCAGGACCGCTGGCGGTCCCTGGCCGAACGCACCTTCGCCCATCCCACGACGTCCACCGCCCGGCTGCGGTCCGCGCTCTACGACCTGCTGAAGCTGACGGAGCCGGCCGAGGCGCCGCGCGTCCGGGCATTCCCGGCGCCCCGACTTCCTCGCACCCGCATCACGTCAACGCTGGTCAGCGCACACTGGGCGCCCAGCCCCGGACGGGTCCTGACGCTGGAGCGCGTACCGGCCGCCGTCAGCGCGCCACGGCGCGAACGACCCGGCGAAATCCTCTTCCTGGCCAGCGAGCAGGAGGAGGCCGATGCCGCGCTCCTGCACAACGCCTCCGTCGTGCTGGTCCGCGAACCGCAACCTCAGCGCTGGGCGCACCAGTCAGCCCGGGAGGCGCTCACGGCCTGCCCCGGCGCGACGGTCGCGGCCGTTGCGACCGTCGAGGGAACGGTCTGCGTGGCTGTGTTCGACGGCAGAACGATCGAGGCCGCCGCTTCGACCCCCGTCACCGACCCGTTCGCCGCAGCGGCGGCGGTCTATGTCTGCCTGCGCGAGGGCGTGGACGTGGAGAAGGAGGCCGTCCGGCTCACCGTGGCCATGACGCCGGTCCGCAGCCACACCTTCACCCTGTCGACGTCTCCACGCTGAGCGGCGGTCGACTCACTCACCCAACTCCCGCAGCCGTGCCTCCACCTGGGCCGCCCCTGGATTGCCGGTCGATCGGTACACCTCCTCGGCACGGAGCAGCTCGCGGCGTGCTCCCACCGCGTTCCCGTCAAGTTCCAGCAGCACCTCGGCGAGGAGTCGACGCGTGTCCGCCTCGTAAGCGGTCGAGTTGACCTCCTTCAGGTCGTCGGCGGCCTGGGCGAGTTCCCGGCGTGCTACGGCCAGGTCGCGGAGATGCATCCGGGCCGCCCCCTGCGCCGAGAGGGCCCGGGCCGCCATCCGGCGGTCCTTCAGCAGCAGCAGTTCGCCGCGGGCCTGATCCAGAACCGGCAGTGCCTCCTCCGAGCGGCCTACCGCGTCCAGGGCACGTCCCAGAAAGAGTCGGGCGATCGCCTCGCCCCGGGGGCTTTCGGCCAGCTGGTTGAGTTCGACTGCCCTGCCGAATACGGACACCGCCCGCTCCGGGTCGTGCCGCTCCCAGTAGCGGCCGATGAACTCCTGGGCCGAGGCCGCCACCTGGGGGTCTCCCGCCTCCTCGGCCTGCAGTACCGCCAGCTCCAGGTCCCGTACCGCGTCGTCGTCACGGCCCAGGTCCATCAGCGGCCGGGACCTCAGACTGCGCAGCCGGGCCTCCGCGGCCAGGAGCAGCCGCTCCTCGACCCTGCGGTCCCCCGTGGCCCGTTCGGCGACCACCGCGTCCACCCCGAGGTCCAGCGACTCCATCCACTCCAGCAAATGACGGTCATTCAGAAACAGGATGGTGAAGGCTTCCGAGAGCTGCCAGACCAGTTGGTGCAGTCCGTACCGGGCCGCGTCCCGCAGCACCGCCAGAATGCTTGCGCGTTCACGCGTCAGCCAGGCCAGGGCGACCGCACCCGCCTCGGCGCCGAAGCCGCGAAACGGGTCCGCGGTCTCGTCCAGCAGGTGGTCGAGCCGGGCGACACGCAGCCGGTCCCGCTGGACCGCCCGGTCGGCGAAGGCCACCAGGACCAGGTAGTGCCGCGTGACCCGGGCGACCACCCGCCGAGGTTCCTCCGCCGAGGACACCGCCTCCGCGTGCTGCCGGGCATGCAGCCGCACCAGGGTGTGGACTCGGTAGCGGCCGTCCCCGACCGCCTCCAGCGCACAGGCTCTGACCAGGTGGTCCAGTTGCTGCTGGACGGAGGCGGCCGCGCGGTCGAGTGCGGCCGCGACCACCGGGGCGTCGAAGCAGTCGGACGGCAGCACCCCCAGGACGCGGTAGACCTCCCGCTGTTCCGGGGTCAGATCCCGGTAGGCCAGCTCCAGCGGTGCGCTCACGGTGGCCGTCTCTTCACGATCGTACGGATCGTCAGGAGCGGTCGCAGCGAGCCGCTCCAGCCTGCCGGTCTCGTCGACGAGCTCATCGGCGAGTCGTTCGACCGTGAGTCCCGGACTCATGGCCAACCGCGAGGCCATCAGGTGGATCGCCAGCGGCAGCCCACCGCAGTAGGCCACCACGGCCTCCGCCGACGCCCGCTGCGCCTTGAAATTCTCAGGACCGTCCAGCAGTTCGCCGAGAAGCTCGACCCCCGCATCGAGCTCCAACGGCCCGAGCCGCAGCAGCCGCATGTGATGGAGCTTCAACTCTCCCAGGTGACGACGACTGGTGGCGAGCAGTGCACATCCCGGCGTCCTCGGGGCCAGCATCCGCAACTGGGCCGCGGTGGTCGCGTTCTCGACGAGTACCAGGACGCGTCGCCCCGCGCACAACCGGCGGAACTCGCGCCGGCGCCCCGCCAGATCGCTCGGCTGGTTCGCGTCCTTCATGCCCAGCGCCCGCAGGCAGTGGCCCAGTGCACGCGCCGGATCCTCGGACCGCGTCCCGCCCGACAGCCCGTAGTCGACATGGAGCCGCCACTCGGGGAAGCGGGACGCGATCGCGTGCGCGAGATGCCGTACCAGGGTGCGCTTGCCGACCCCCTCCATGCCGCTGACCACCACGCTGGGCGAGTCGCCGTGCTCGACGCCGCCGAACCAGTTGCCCAGGCGGTCGCGCTCGTGCAGCCGGTCGATCAGCGGCTGGGCAGCCGGCAACTGGTCCACCCCCGCGGGGTCAGCCGCCGTGGGAGTGCCCAGCACCACCGATCCGTACAGGTTACCGATCTGGACGACGTTCCCTTGCTCGCCGCCGGAGACCACGAACTCCGTCACTGCGGTCCCGGGGCGCCGCCGAGATTGATCCCGCCCATCACCGTTCCAGCCTGGATCAGCGTCCCCTGGTGACCACCGGTCACCGAGAACACGGCATGCGTCGTCGGGGGCCGCTCAGACCGCCGGAGCTCTTCGGTCAGCGTCGTCAACTCCACTGCCACTGTCGGGTCCTGTGCCAGTGCTTCACTGAGCTGACGGACCCATTCGAGCTCGACGGCGTTCCGGGCCAGGGTGTTCCCCGACTCCTGGGCCGCCCGCAGTTGGACCCGGGCCGCTTCGATCTCAACTGCCGCCACACGGTGGTCGCGGCCCCGCCCGAGCAACCGCGCCATCCGCGCCTTGGCCTGGTCCCAGGCGTCACCTGCCATGGCCCCCGCCGAAGTCGTCACAAACGCCGCAGCACCCGCACTCGCGAGCTCCACCCATTCCGCGCCCATAGTTCCCCCATCCATCCGCTCCCCTACGGTAGCCGCACCAGCCGGATCGCGGCCCGTCCGTGTCCAGGAGTCAATTCCCACCAACTGCCGTGGAAACACACGGACAGGGGCGCCGTCTTACTCATCCCGGCGGCGGTCCCTGCCCGCAAGGGCGACCAGCAGGAACAACGGCAGGAACCCGACGGCCAGGACCAGCGCCATCACGCCCACCAGCACCAGCTCCCATCGCCGATCGGCACCTCCGCGCCCGCGGCCCACCGTCCAGACCGCCGCGCCAACCGTTACCAGCCCCGTGGCCAGGCTCCACAGCTCTGTGCCGCACTGCACCACGACCGCGCCGGCGAGCACCACCGTTGAGGGCGACCGCCACCACAGGGTCCCTCTGGGTCTGTGGACCGTGCGGAGGGAGGGGCCGGGGCTCAGTCCTTCGCGGGGCGTTTGCGCTTCGCGGGGGTGGCGGTCGGAGCGGGCTTGGGGGCCGGAGCGGCCTTGCCGATGGTGGGGAGGACGAAGTCCTGGATCATGTCGACCGCGTCGCGGACCAGTGGACGGAAGACCCGGTACCGCGACAGGGAGACCAGCTTGGCGACGAACGGCGCGCAGCGGGTGATGAAGGCCCTGGTGCGTTCGGTGTCCTCGGTGCGGTCGAAGACCCAGTAGAGGACGACGACCATCAGGTGCAGCCAGAGCAGGTCGGGGAGCAGTTCCTCCAGCTCGGGGTCGAGCTTGGGGCCGAGCTGGGAGCCGTCGATCACCTCGCGGAAGATGGCGACGGCGCAGGTGCGGGCCGGGTGGGACTCGTTGGAGAACGGGCTGAGCGCACTGTCCGGGTCGGCCGCCGTGCGGAAGAACTGGGCGGCGAACTCGTGGTACGGGGCGGCGCAGTCCACCCAGGACTCCAGTGCGATCTGCAGGCGCTCCGCGAAGTCCGTCCTGCCCGCCATCCGTGTCCGGGCCTCGACCGCGTGCTCACGCGTCATGCGGTCGTAGAAGCCCTGGATGAGGAATTCTTTTCCCTCGTAGTAGTAGTAGGCGTTTCCCACGGAAACGCCCGCTTCGGCCGCGATGGCCCGCATGGTCGTCTTGTCGTACCCCCGCTCCTGGAACAGCCGCATGGCGGTCTCCAGGATCAGCGCCCTGGTCTGCTCGCCCTTCGACTGCGGAGCGGGGGTATCGGTCGGCACGGCGTCGTTCACCCTCCTGAGGGTAGTTGGACCCGAGGTCGGTCAGGATCCAACGGAGCAGTGGCCCCCGCACTCCGTTGTCCCGGTCGGACCGGCTCTCCCCTGTGCAGTCGGTCCGACCGGGAACGGAGTGGCGCGTGGCGGGGCGCCGGGCGTCGTCATCCGGCGCCATTTCGCGGCGCTGAGGACCATGCCCCTGGCCAGCGGCGCCCCGGCGGGGGTGCTGAACCGGTGGGACGTCGGCCGGTAGGCGCGCAGCGCCCACAGCAGCACCACCCAGGCCGCCGCGGCCTCGTACACCTGGCCGCCGTCGCCGATGACGGTGATCTCGCGGAGCGTGCGCGAGTGGTCGAGAGCCGGAAAGCGGGCGACGGCCTGGGCCGACCCGGCCGGGACGAAGTCGAGCGGGACGAGCTGCCGCTGCCGTTCCAGCCAGCCGCGGATGAAGCGGCAGAGCATGCAGCCCGGGTCGAAGAGCACCGTCAGCCGACGGACCGGGGCGTCGCTGGGGCCCCGGTCCTGGAGCGCCGCCGCCGGAGGCATCGCTGGCGTCGTCATCGGTCAGACCTGCGGGGCGGGCGCGGGCAGCGTCCAGCCCTGCGGCGGGACCGGCGGGCGGGTCTCGCCCTCGCTCAGCCCGCGCCGGCGGATCCGGTTCAGGACGTAGACGTTGCACAGGTGCAGGACCCCGAGGACCAGCAGCACCGTGCCGACCTTCACCGAGAGCGCGGTGAAGATGTCCGCGGCGGTGTTCACCCACAGGTCGCCGCCACCGCTCAGCCAGAGCGCGACGAAGCCCAGGTTGACCAGGTAGAAGCCGACCACCAGCAGGTGGTTGACGGCGTCCGCGAGCCGGTCGCTGCCGTGGAAGACGTCGGCCAGGAAGACCTTCCCGCTGCTGCTGAGGGTGCGGGCCACCCAGACCGTCAGGCCGATGCTCAACACCAGGTAGATGACGTAGGTGTCGACCGTGAAGTTCATGCCTCACTCCTTGTCGCTGTACCCCTCGCGGGGCTTTTGAACGCGTTCAATTGCTGCGTCGAACTGGACTGTAGACCTGTTTTTGAACATGTTCAAGTGGCTTCACGGCCCGGGCCGGCACGGGAATCTGCGTATGCTTTACGCAGATTTGGCGGGTGGTACCGGGAGAGGTGGAGCGGGATGGGTGATGACCTCGGTGACGGTGCCGCGTCCGGGCTGCCGCCGGTTCTTGAGCTGGCCTGGGGCCTGCGGGAGCGGCCCACCAAGGGGCCCAAGCGCGGGCTCACCCTGGACCGGATCGTCCAGGCCGCGGTGACCGTGGCGCGGGCGGAGGGGATGCCCGCCGTCTCGATGGGGCGGGTCGCCAAGGAACTCGGATCGTCCCCGATGTCGCTCTACCGCTATGTCAGTACCAAGGACGACCTGCTGACGCTGATGCTGGACACGGCCTACGGGCAGCCCGATCCGCCGCCGGCCGAGCCGGGCGGCTGGCGGGCGGAGCTGGCGCACTGGGCGTCCGGACAGCGGATCGCGCTGTACGCCAACCCCTGGGCCCTGCACATCCCCCTGTCCGGTCCGCCGGCGACGCCGAACCAGATCGTCTGGCTGGAGGCCGGGCTGGCCGCGCTGCGCGACACCTGGCTCAGCGAACAGCAGAAGCTCTCGACGATCCTGCTGATCAGCGGCTTCGTCCGGAACGAGGCGCTACTCAGCACCGACATCATGGCGGCGGCGGAGCGGGCCGGGATCACCGCGGACGAGGCGATGGGCTCCTACAGCACGGCACTGGCCCGGCTCATCGACCCGCGGCGATTCCCCTCCGTGTACGCGGCCCTCACCTCCGGCGCGCTGGACGACGACGACGGCCTGGAGGGCGAGTTCGGCTTCGGCCTGGAGCGCATCCTCGACGGCATCGCCGTACTGATCGACACGCGGAGTCACTGACCCGGAGGAGCCACCGACCCAGGGCGGCGGGCCCGGCCGTCCAGGACAGCGGCCCGACTCGTCAGCGGTACCGGTAGAGGTACGGCGTGGTGGTGCTCAGGGTGGCGAAGCCGAGCCTGGCGAGGATGGGGCTGCTCTGGTCGGAGGCGTCGACCTGCAGGAAGCGGTAGCCCCGGGCGGCGGCGAGAGCGGCCCGGTGGGCGACCAGCGCGCGGTAGATGCCCTTGCCGCGCCACGCCGGCAGGGTGCCGCCGCCCCACAGGCCGGCGAAGTCGGTGCCCGGGGTGAAATCGATCCGCGCCCCGCAGACCGGCTGGTCACCCGCCATGGCCAGGACCACCGAGAGGGTGTCCGGGCTCTCGGCCAGCTGACTGCGGACGCGGTTGCCGATCCGGGATCCGTCCGTGCCGAACACCTGCTCGTGCACGTCCACCAGCAGGTCCACGCCGTGCCCGTCGGTGACCGGGAGCAGGTGGACGCCTTCGGGGAGGACCACCTCGGTGGGCAGGTCCCGGATCTCGGCGACCATCAGCGACTCGGCGGGCTCGGCGGTGAACCCGGCCGCGAGCAGGCGCTCCGCGAGGTCCGCCGGACGGTCGTGCGCGTAGTGCTTCCACTCGAACTCGTGGCCCGTGTCGGCGAAGTGCCGCAGCTGGGCTTCGATCTCCGCATCCGCGCTGTCCGCGTCCAGGTCCGACCAGACCACTCCGCACCAGTCGTGCGGCTCGCCGACCTGGCGCACCACGCGGCCCGCCCGCTCGACCCTGGCGGTGGGACCGTCGGCCGGCATCTGCCGGCGCATCTGCTGGTCGTAGAGCGCCAGCGCTTCGTCGTTCTTCATCGGCCCCACCACATCACCCGGCCCCCGAACCGCGCAATCGGATTCCTCCGCTCCCCCAATGCCCGGGGTCGGGACCGGGATCAGGTCCGGGATCGGGGTCCGGGTCGGGGTCGCGGCGCGCGGTCCCGGAGGTGACACCCCCTAGTACTTCCGAGCTACGCGTGAGGTGCCCTCCGTAGCGGGACGCCGACCACACGGTGCGCTTCCTACCTTCGGACTCGAAGCACCACAGGTCGCAGTCATACGGAAGGACCACCCGCCATGCCGTCCCGCCCGCGCCGCGGCGCCCTGCGCCGCACCCTGCTCACCGCGCTCGTCACCGCGGCGGTGGCGGTGCCGGTGTCGGGTGCGGCCGGCGCCACCGCCGTCCCCGCGCCGACCCCGGCCGCGCTCGCCCCGCTCACCGCCGCGACCCCCGCGCTGCTCGACGCCCGCTACGCCGCCGGTCGTGCCGACATCCAGGCGGCCGAGCGGATGGCCGCCGACTACGGGGACCAGAAGCGGGCGGCCGAACTGGGCACGCTCGCGCAGCCCTCGCGGCACTTCCTCTCCTTCGACGGCCGCGACGGCGGGCGCACCGTCGAGGTGTTCGGCGACCTGGCCGGCGCCGACCGCGTCGCCGTCCTGGTACCGGGATCGGACACCAACCTGGACACGTACCCGCGCTTCCGCGCCGACGCCGTGGCGCTGCAGCGGCAGTTGGGGCCCGGGGCGGCCGTCATCGCCTGGCTCGGCTACCCGACCCCGAGCACCGAGAGCCCGGACGTGCTGACCACCGGCCTGGCCGACCAGGCGGCACCCCAGCTGCAGCAGTTCGTACGGGAGCTGAGCGCGATCAAGCCCACCGCCCGGACCTCCGTGGTGTGCCACTCGTACGGGTCGGTGGTCTGCGCACGGGCCGCGAGCGGCCTCGACGTCACGGACATCGTCCTGATCGGCAGCCCCGGTGTCGGCAACGACTCCGCCACCGTGGCAGGCCTGCACACCCGGGCCGCCGTGTGGGCCGGGCGCGGCGCCACCGACTGGGTCCGCGACGTGCCACATGTCCGGGTCCAACTCGCCTTCGCCACCCTCGGGTTCGGGGCCGACCCGGTCTCGCCGGGGTACGGCGCCACCATCTTCCCGGCGGGCGAGGGCGGCCACAGCGACTACCTGAAGTCCGGCTCCGTGGCCCTGGCCAACATCGCCCGCATCGTCTCCGGCGAGCCGGTCCCCGGCGCTTCGGGCGGATCCGCCGCCACCGGCCCGACCGCCGCGCCCTCCGCGGCCCCCGCGTCCACCCCGTCCCGCGCGTTCCCCGCGTCCACCCCGTCCCGCGCACAGGAGGCCGACCATGCGTAAGCCGTCGCTACGAGATCTGGCGGTGCGGATCGACGCCGCCACCCCACCCGACCGGGACCGCGCGGTCGACGCCCTGCGCGCCCTGGCCATCCTCGGGGTGGTGCTCGGCCACTGGATGGTCACCGCGCTGGTCGCCGACAGCGGCACCCTGCACGCCGTCAGCCCGCTGCACTACATGCCGCAACTGGTGCCGATCTCCTGGCTGTTCCAGACCCTCGCCGTGTTCTTCCTGGTCGGCGGGCAGGTGGGGGCCAGGAGTTACGCCTCGGCCCGCGCCCGGGGGATCGGCTACCCGCGCTGGCTCGGCGCCCGGCTGGGCCGGCTGTTCCGTCCGGTCGCGGCCGTACTGGCGGTCTGGACGGTGGCGGCGAGCACGATGCTGGTCTCCGGGGTCCCCTACGACACCGTGCACGCGCTGTGCAAGCTGGTGCTCTCGCCGCTCTGGTTCCTGCTGGTCTTCGCCGTACTGACGGCGGCGACCCCGCTGATCGCCCGGCTGCACCCGCTGTGGCCGCTGGCCGTGGTGATGTACGTGGACCTGATGCGGCTCGGCTTCGGCGGGCCCGCCTGGCTCGGCTGGATCAACGTGGCGGCGGGCTGGATGGTCCCGTACTGCCTGGGCGCGGCCTGGTCGCGGGGCGGGCTGAGCGGACGGACCACCGGCTGGGCGCTGCTGATCGGCGGCACGGCCGCGACCACGCTGCTGGTCACCTACGCCCACTACCCGGCCTCCATGGTCGGGGTGCCCGGCGACGGCTTCTCCAACCTCGACCCGCCCTCGCTCGCGGTGGTCACCTTCGGTCTGGCGCAGTGCGGCGCGGCGCTGCTGCTGCTCGGTCCGCTGCGGCGGGTGCTGCGCCGGCCGGCCGCCTGGGCCGCCGTCGCGGTGGTCAACCTCTCCGCGATGACGATATTCCTGTGGCACCAGACCTCCATGATGACGGTCACCGGCATCGGCCTGCTGCTCGGCGGCAAGGTGCCCGGCCTGGACATGCCTCCCTACGACGCGAGTTGGGTGCTCGCACGACTGGCCTGGCTGCCGGTCTTCGGGCTCATGCTGACCGTGTGCTGGGCCACCTTCCGGTCCTACGAACAGGGGCGGCGGCGACGCTCCACCGTGGTCCGCGAGGGACGCCCCACCCGCGAATCGGTGGTGCCTCGTGCCTAAGGTGGACCTCGTGAAACGGGAGGAGCTGCCCAGGCGACTGGAGAACGCGCTGCGGGCGGTGCCGCGCACGCTGCGCGAGGACCTGCTGTCACCCGGCGCCTACCAGCGACCGCGACGTCCGGATCGTGAGCAGTCCGGCTGGAGCGACTGGCGGCCGGCCCTGATGGTGCCGCTGATCCTGTTCACGGTGGTGGTGTTCATCATCAACGTGAACATGTACGGCTTCCGCTACAACATGGGCGTTCCGGTCGGCCTGCTGCTCGCCGGGGTCCAGGCGGCGGCGGCCATCGCGGTGCTCTACCGGCCGATCCCGGCCTGGTGGGCCTCGACCCTCGCCATGCTGCTGGCCTCGTGGCTGGCCCAGGTCTGGGGCAACGCGGGCGTGTTCAGGCCCTGGGACGGGCCCACCCTCCCGATGGACGCCGGCTGGTCACCCACCAACCTCGCCACGCAGACCCTGGTGCTGTTCCTGCTGGCGCTGCGGGTCCGCCCCCGGATCGCGGCGGAGGCACTGGCGATCAGCCTGCTGGCGGGGGTGTTCGACAACGCCTTCCTGGTCCGCTGGGAGAACACCGAATTCGGGCTCGCCGCAGTGCTGTTCTCGGCCGCCGTGGTGGTCGGCGCCTCGCTGCGCGGACGCCGGGTGGCCCGCACCCAGCTGGTCGTCCAGGAGGAGATCACCGCCGACGAGCGCGCCCGGCGAACCCTGCTGGAGGAGCGCAACCGGATCGCCCGCGAGCTGCACGACGTGGTCGCGCACCACATGTCGGTGATCTCCATCCAGGCGCAGGTGGCCCCGCACCTGGTCGACAACCCGCCCCCGGAGCTGATGGAGAACCTCGCCGGGATACGCCAGAACGCGGTCGAGGCGCTCACCGAACTACGGCGCGTACTGGGCGTCCTGCGCTCCGAGGACCCGCTGGCGGAGGGCGTCAGGAACGCCCCGCAGCCCACCCTGGACCGGCTGGGCGAGCTGGTGGGCAACGTCCGCGGCGCAGGCGTCGACGTCAGCACGGAGACCACCGGGACGGTGCGCGCGCTGTCGCCGGGCGTCGAACTGTCGGCGTTCCGCATCGTGCAGGAGGGGCTCAGCAACGCGATGCGGCACGCGCCCGGCGCGGCCGTCCGGGTCCAGCTCGCCCACCAGCCGGGCAGCCTCACCGTACGGATCACCAACAGCGCGCCGCAGCGCCCGGCCGCACCCTCGCCGGGCGCCGGCCACGGACTGCTCGGCATGCGCGAGCGCACTGCCATGCTGGGCGGCGAACTGGCCACAGGTCCCACCCCCGACGGCGGCTACGAAGTACTGGCCGTACTTCCCCTGGAGGACAACGAATGACGATCCGAGTGATGATCGCCGACGACCAACTGGCCGTACTTCCCCTGGAGGACAACGAATGACGATCCGAGTGATGATCGCCGACGACCAGATGATGGTCCGCCAGGGCTTCACCGTGCTGCTCAACGCGGAGCCCGACATCGAGGTCGTCGGCCAGGCCGTCGACGGTCTCGACGCCGTCGCCAAGGTCGCCGAACTCTCACCCGACGTCGTGCTGATGGACATACGGATGCCCGAACTCGGCGGCATCGAGGCCACCCGCCGGATCACCCAACCCGCCGACGCCACCGTCAAGGTGCTCGTACTCACCACCTTCGACCTGGACGAGTACGTCTACGAGGCCCTGCGCGCGGGGGCGTCCGGCTTCCTGCTCAAGGACGCCTCCGCCGCGGAACTCGCCCAGGCGGTTCGGGTGGTGGCGGCGGGTGACGCGCTGCTGGCGCCGAACATCACCAAGCGCCTGATCGCCGAGTTCTCCCGGATGACCGGCCCGCTCCGCGCCCCGCTCAAGGAGCGGGTGGGCGATCTGACGGAGCGTGAGACCGAGGTGCTGTCGCTGATCGCCCAGGGTCTGTCGAACGCCGAGATGGCGGTGCAGCTGATCGTCGCCGAGCAGACCGTGAAGACCCACGTCAGCCGGATCCTGGTGAAGCTGGGCCTTCGCGACCGCACCCAGGCCGCGGTGTTCGCGTACGAGACCGGCCTGGTCCGCCCGACCGGCTACTGAGGCGGGGGCGTTCAGGCGGGGACGTAGCCACGGGCCTGGACGAGCTGGCGGGTGATGCGGGTGAAGGCGCGGGCCGCGGCGCTCTGGTAGGCGCTGTCGCGTCGCAGCAGGGTGACGGTACGGGCGGGCAGCGCCGGTTCCAGGGGGACGGGTGCGAGGCGGGCGTGGTCGTGGGTGACGGCATCCGGCAGGACGGTGGCCAGCCCGGTGCGCTGGACGATCTCGGTCAGCGCCTGGATGGAGTTGGCCTCCACCGCGATGCGCGGTCGCACCCCGTGGGCGTCGAGGTAGGCGTCGATGTGGCCGCGAGTGGCGAAGTCACCGCTGAGCAGCGCGAGCGGGAGGTCGGCGAGGTCCCGGACCGGCAGCGGTTCCGGCCCTTCCGTGCCGGACCCTTGATTGCCGGACCCTTGAGTGTCGGACTGCTGCGTGCCGGACTGCCGAGTGCCGGTGACCAGGCTGAGGGTCTCGGTGAACAGGGCGGTGGCGGTGATGCCGGGTAGGTGGGGGCGGTGGAAGGCGATGCCGAGGTCGAGGTCGTCGGCCAGCAGGCCTGCTTCGATCCGGTCCTGGGTCATCTCCCTGACCACGAGGGTGATGCCGGGGTGGCGGGTGTGGAGCTCGGCGGCGAGGGGGCCGACGAGGTAGGCGGTGAAGGTGGGGGTGAGCGCGAGGCGAAGGTGGCCACGGGAGAGGTCGGCGACGTCCAGGACGGCGCGTTCGGCCGCCGCCAGGTCGCGCAGGGCACGGCGGGCGTAGTGGACGTAGGTCTCGCCCGCGTCGGTCAGCCGTACCGTGCGGCCGCCGCGGTCCAGCAGCTGCGCGCCGACGGTCCGTTCCAGCTGCTTGATCTGCTGGGAGAGCGTGGGCTGGGAGATCCGCAGATCCTCGGCGGCCCGGGTGAAGTTCGCGTGCTCGGCGACGGCGAGCAGATAGCGAAGGTGACGCAGTTCCAGGGCCATGCCCACCACTATAGATGTCATCGATCAAAGTCATTGGTATTACGTCTTGGACACTATAGAACCAGGTCGTGCATGGTGGATCCCAGGCACCCCACGGGGCCGCCGAGCACCGAAGGGAGTGACCATGCACGACCTCACCGAAGGCGTCACCCGTTTCCAGCGGGACGTCCACCCGGCCAAGGCGGAGCTCTTCGCCCACCTGGCCGCGACCCACCAGCCCACCACGCTGTTCATCAGCTGCTCCGACGCCCGCGTCGTCCCCGAGCTGATCACCCAGAGCGAGCCGGGCGACCTGTTCGTCATCCGCACCGCCGGGAACCTCGTCCCCGCCTACACCCCCGGCCCGGACGGCGTGGCCGCCAGCATCGAGTACGCCGTCGCCGTCCTCAACGTCACCGACATCGTCGTCTGCGGCCACTCGGCCTGCGGCGCGATGACCGCCCTCGCCGAGCACCATGACCTCCGCTCCGCCCCGGCGATCGCCGACTGGCTGCGCCACGCGGACACCTCCCTGGCCCGGACCACCGCCCAGGCCGGCACGCCCACGGTGGACGCCCTGGTACGCGAGAACGTGCGCGCCCAGATCACGAACCTGGCCACCCACCCCTCGGTGGCCCGCGCCCTGGCCACGAACACGATCACCCTGCACGGTTGGGTCTACGACATCCGCACCGGCGGTGTCGAGGAACTCACGCCCACCGCCAACCGGGCGACCCCACTCGCCGCCTGACCAAGGCCCCTGGGCACGATCCCCTGCCACCGTCCCGGCCGCCCAGGATCATCCCTCCAGAACCTGAACCTGCCGTCCCCGCCCGTCCCCCGGCGCACGGCACAGCCGAAAGGAAGCCTTCCCATGGTGCACGCCCAGTTCGACCCCGCCGCCCGTCAGGCCCTCGCCGTCAAGGCCGTCGACGCCAAGGTCCGCAGGGATCTGACCTGGCAGCAGATCGCCGACGCCGCAGGCCTGTCGGTCGCCTTCGCCACCGCCGCCGTGCTCGGCCAGCACCCGCTGCCGCAGGACTCGGCCGACTCCGTCGCCGCACTCCTGGGCCTGGACGAGGACGACTCGCTGCTGCTGCAGACCGTCCCGGTGCGCGGCTCCATCCCCGGCGGCATCCCGACCGACCCGACCATCTACCGCTTCTACGAGATGCTGCAGGTCTACGGCACCACGCTCAAGGCCCTGGTCCACGAGCAGTTCGGCGACGGCATCATCAGCGCGATCAACTTCAGGCTGGACGTGAAGCAGGTGGCCGACCCCGACGGCGGTGAGCGCGCCGTGATCACCCTGGACGGCAAGTACCTGCCCACCAAGCCCTTCTGACCCGTCCGGAGCGCACGAGCCCCTGAGCTGCCTCAGGTTGAGCGGGACAGCGGACATCCGTCCGTCCCGCTCAACCTGAGGCTCCGTCACGCCGCCTTGGCTTATGGGCGAGGAAGAATCCCTGCCGGCCCTGTCGGGGCTGCTCGCTCTCGTCGGGTTCGCGGATCAGCCGGGCGTCCATGACGAGGCCGGCCCCGCTCATCAGGTCGGCGACGTGATCGGGGGGCATCCAGTAGATGTCGAGCGACACCTCGTGGCCGTATGCCCGCTCCCGGTGCCAGTGCTGGTCCCCGACCTTGAACGCCAGGAGCATGTGGCCGCCCGGGGCCAGCACCCGGTGACACTCCGCGAACACGGCCGGCAGCACCTCCGGCGGGGTGTGGACAGTCGAGTACCAGGCGACGATTCCACCGAGAGCGCCGTCCTCCAGGGCCAGTTCGGTCATCGAACCCTCTTCGAACCGAAGCCCCGGGTGCGTACGACGGGCGACCGCGACCATCTCGGGCGACAGGTCGATGCCGAACACGTTCACGCCAAGGGAGTGGAGGTGGGCCGTGATGCGCCCAGGGCCGCAGCCGAGGTCCGCGACCGGTCCGGCCCCTGGGGCCGGCGGGAGTTCAGAGAACGCCGCGAGCATCGCGCGGTCCAGCGGTTTGGCGTCCAGTTCGTCGCGGAGGAGTCGCTCGTAGTCCACGGCGACAGTGTCGTAGGCCGTCCGCGTGGCGTGCAGATAGGTCGCTTCGGTCATGGCCGACGACAGTAGTCCCGATCCTCCCCTCCCCGCCGCTCGACAGGCGGACCACCTGGACGTCGCGGCGACAGATCACGCCGCCTGCGGTCCCGATGCCGACACAAGGGCGCGGGTGACAGTTGCAAGCAGCGTGCTTGCAATAGTTAGCACGATGGGTGCAGAGTAGGGGCATGGCCTCACTGAACGTCGGCTCGCTCGGGGAGTACATCCGCGAGCAGCGGCGGCATGCGCAGTACTCGTTGCGTCAGCTTGCCGACGCGGCGGGTGTGTCCAACCCGTACCTCAGTCAGATCGAGCGTGGGTTGCGCAAGCCGAGTGCCGAGATTCTGCAGCAGATCGCGAAGGCGCTGCGGATCTCGGCGGAGACGCTGTACGTCCAGGCGGGGATCCTCGACGAGCGCGAGGAGGCCGGTCTGGAGCTTCGGGCCGCGATCTTCGCGGACTCGCTGATCAACGAGCGGCAGAAGCAGGTGCTGCTCGCCGTCTACGACTCCTTCCTGAAGGAGAACGAGGCGAGCCGTAGCAGCATGAATCAGGACGAACCCGACTAGGGGGAGGAAATCCCATGCCCATCACCGATGATCTGCGAAAGACCCTCTCGGACCCCACGCCGCTGTACGCCCTCGCGGGTGCCGGCGATCTCGCCGTGGAGAAGCTCCGCGAGGTGCCGGAGAAGGCCGCGACGCTGGCCGGGACCGACCGCAAGGTCGTGCAGGAGCGGGCTGCCGCCCGTCTGCAGGAGGCCCAGGCCAGGCTGACCGAGGCGCAGGCAAAGGTCACCGAGACGGTGAACGCGTTGCCGAGCGACTTCAAGTCGCTGCAGGAGAAGGCCCAGGACCTGGCGCTGCAGTCGGTCGGCCGGGCCGCCGAGCTGGCCGTGAAGGCGCGCGAGGTCTACGACGAGCTGGCGGAGCGCGGCAAGGTCGTCGTCGACCGCCAGCGCAAGGAGACGTCCGACGAGATCGTCGGCATCGCGGCGAAGGCCGAGGCGAAGGCCGACGCGTTCGCCGCCGAGGTGGACCAGGTCGAGGCCGAGGAGAAGGCCACGAACGAGACCGCCGCGGACGCGCCGGCGAAGCCCGCCGCCAAGCGGACCACGCCCCGGAAGCCGACCACGCCCAAGGCGTGACGCAGGCGTGACGGCGGACTGACGGAGGAACGCGTCGGGGCACTCCCGACGCGTTCCCTTCGTTTCCCGCTCGGGAACGCACCGCGTGGAACGATGGACCGCGTGGGACGATGGGCTAGGCGTCCCGCCGGAGCCACTCCCCCGAGGGAGTCAGGGTTGTGAGGGAGTCATCATGAACGAGCTGGCTGCGAGCGGCATCCTGATGGACGGGTTCAGCTCGGTGCTGGGCTGGCTGATGATCGCCCTGCTGGTGTTCAAGGTCTACGCCTTCATCGACGCGGCGATCCGCCGCGACGACGCGTACCGGGCCGTCGACAAGCAGACCAAGGCGTTCTGGCTGATCGTGCTGGGCCTGGCGGTCGCCGTGGGCTTCCTGCCGGTGCCGCTCATGGGGCAGATGCTGAACCTGATCGGGCTGGTCGCGGCGATCGTCTACATGGTGGACGTCCGGCCCCGGGTGCGGGCGATCACCCCGCAGCGCGGTGGCAAGCGCCTGGGCGGTGGCAAGCGGCTGGGCGGCAAGTTCGGCGGCAAGAAGGACGACCGCAACCACATGGGCCCGTACGGACCCTGGTAGAGCCGGGACCGGGGCGCCGTCACCGGTCTGGCCGGCCACCGGCCCGGCCCGGTGGGGTTCTCCACCGGTCGGGCCCGCCGCCGACCGGTGCGGCCGCGGATGCGGCGGATGCGGTCGCCCAGTGCGGTCACGGCATGCGGTCGGCCGCAGCGGTCACTGCGGCGGCCCCCTGCCGGAGTCACCGGGGCAGGGCGCCCCGGGTCAGCAGCAGGACCGCGACGTCGTCGGCGAGCGCTCCACCGTTGAGGTCCTCGACCTCGGACATGGCGGTGTCGATCAGCAGCTCGTCGCGCAGCCCGCTCTCCTGGTGGTCACCGATCATCGCGATCAGCCCCTCCTGGCCGAGTCGGCGCGTCCCCGCGCCTATCCGCCCCTCGATCAGGCCGTCCGTGTAGAGCATCAGGCCCCACTCCTCGCCCAGCCGGACCTTGCGGGGCGGCCACTGCTCCTCACCCGAGCCGGTCTCCACCGGAAGCAGTCCCAGGGCCGGGCCGCCGTTGTCGTAGGGCAGCAGCTCGGGCTCGCAGCCCTCCTGCAGCAGCAACGGAGCGGGGTGACCGGCCAGGTGCAGCTCGGCGTGGTCGCTGTCGGCCTCGATGGCGAGCATGCACAGGGTGGCGAAGATCTCCTCGCTGCGGCGCTCGTGCTCCAGCACCCGCTGCAGCGTGCGCAGCAGCGCCTCGCCGGTGAGGCCGGCGAAGACCAGGGTGCGCCAGGCGATGCGCAGCGCCACCCCGAGCGCGGCCTCGTCCGGACCGTGGCCGCAGACATCGCCGATGACGACGTGCACCGTGCCGTCGGCGGTACGGACCGCGTCGTAGAAGTCCCCGCCGAGCAGGGCACGGCGGCGGCCGGGACGGTAGCGGGCGTGGAAGGCCAGGCCGGAGCCGTCCAGCAGCGGGGTCGGCAGCAGATGGCGTTGCAGCCGGGCGTTCTCCTGGCCGCGCAGCTCGGCCTCGACCAGCCGTCGCTGGGACTCGTCGGCGCGCTTGCGTTCCACGGCGTAGCGGACCGCACGGGTCAGCAGGCGGCCGTCGATCTCCTGCTTGACCAGGAAGTCCTGCGCGCCCGCGGCGACGGCGGCGGCACCGAGGTGCACGTCGGCCGTGCCGGTGACGGCGAGGACCGCCGTGCGCGGCGCCCGCCGGAGCAGTCCGCGCAGGCCGTCGAGGCCGCCGGCGTCCGGGAGTTCGAGGTCGAGCAGGATGCAGGCGGTGTCGGCGTTCAGCATCGATCCGGCCTCGGCCAGGCTGCGCGCCCAGCGCAGCTCCACCTCGGCGCCGACCTCGGCGAGGAGGTTGCGGAAGGCCTCGGCGTCCTGTGCGCTGTCGTCGATGAGGAGGACCGAGAGCGGGGCGGTCGGGGAGGTGGCCGGGCGCAGCTGGGCGGTCGGCCCGGGGGCCGTGACAGCGGCCGGGAGGGTTCGTGCGGACGCCAGACGGGGACGCGGTATGGGCGCAGCGCCGGACGTGCTCGGCTGCGGGTCGTGCGCGCGCTCGATCGCGGGCATCAGCGGTACCTCCCTTTCCCCGGCTGTGGAACGTTTGGGCGTCGGTTGCAGTGCCCATGAGACACCACGTTCCTGAGGTGTCCCCGTGACCCTAACGTGATCTCCACAGGCCCTTCGCAAGCCGGGTCACCCCGATGGCCGGGTTCCGGAGGGGGCCCTTGGCCTGCGCCGGGGCGCGTGAGGCCGCTGAAATCCAAGTGCCGGTACGGCTGCTGGGCCGATCCGGGTCGGACGCGAGAAGGGTGTGCGTGATGGAGATCACGTTGATTCAGGGTGATATCACCGAGCAGTCGGTGGACGCGGTGGTCAACGCCGCGAACTCCTCGCTGCTGGGCGGCGGCGGCGTGGACGGGGCGATCCACCGGCGGGGCGGGCCCGAGGTGCTGGCCGCCTGCCGGGCGCTGCGCGCCTCGCACTACGGCAAGGGGCTGGCGACCGGCCGGGCGGTGGCCACCACGGCCGGACGGCTGCCGGCGACCTGGGTGATCCACACGGTCGGCCCGGTCTACGCCGCCGACCGACCGGAGCGGGCCGAGCTGCTCGCCTCCTGCTACCGCGAGTCGTTGCGCGTCGCCGACGAGTTGGGCGTACGGACGCTGGCACTGCCGGCGGTCTCGGCCGGCATCTTCGGCTGGCCTCTGCACGACGCGGCGCGGATCGCCCTCACCACCGTCCGGGACACGCCGAGCGGACTCACGGAGGCGCGGTTCGTGCTGTTCGAGGAGCGGGCGTACCAGGCGTTCGACGCGGTGTGGCGGGAGTTGGGCGAGGGGCGGGGCCATGGCTCCATGGTGGACTGAGGGCGCGTCAACATGCCATCAGTATTCGATAACTCGTTCGAGTGAAAGTCGTTCGTACCGCTTGTTAGTCGGGCCGGACGACGCCCAGGATGGGCATCGAGCCGGCCGCCGACAGCTCGACCCGGGCACCGGGGTGCGGCGCCTGGATGATCGCGCCGTCGCCGACATAGAGGGCGACATGACTGGCGTCGTGGAAATAGATGATGAGGTCGCCGGGGCGCAGCTCGGAGACCGGAACATGCGGCAACTGCGCCCACTGCTCCTGGGAGGTACGGGGAATGGACCGCCCCGCCGCCTGCCAGGCGCGCATGGTGAGACCGGAGCAGTCGAATCCGTCCGGACCGGTGCCGCCCCAGACGTAGGGGTGGCCGATCTGGGCGACGGCGAAGGCGATGGCGGCACGACTGAGCGGATCGGCGGCGCGGGACAGCTCCGCCGGGGTGAGCGTGGCACGCCACTGGAGCTGGGCCGAGTAGGCGTCGGTCGCCTGCAACTGGGCGAGCTGGGTGAGCTGGGACGCCTGGAGTGTGGAGAGCAGAGCGGTGGCGGCGGCCAGCTCGGACTGAATGGAGTGGGCCGCGGCCGCGGCGGCGGTCTGGCTGCCGGAGAGGGCCTGCAGGTACTGCGTGGCGGCGTGACCGTACTGCGAGAGCTGGGTCTCGGTGGACTGCAGCGCGGTGGAGAGTTCGGCGGCGGACGCGGTCGCCTGGTCGGCGAGCGGGATGTTCGCGAGATAGGCCTGGGGATCCGGCGAGAGCAGCAGGCCGAGGCTGGGTGACATCCCGTCACCCCGGTACGCGGCGGCGGCCACCTCGCCGATGAGGGACTTGAGCTCGCCCGCCTTGTCCTGGGCGGCGACGATCTCCCTGGCGATGGCGACGATCTGCTGCTCCTGGGCGGTCACCGCCTGGGTCGCGGTGTCGTACGCGGCGGTGGCGGATTCGGACTGCTGGTAGAGGGTGGCGAGTTGCTGCTCCACCTGAGCGATTCGGGAGCTGGACGCGCCTCCCTGCGTCGAGGCGGCGGCCGGGGTACGGGCGGGGGTACCGGTGAGCATGGACGGAGGCGAGCCGTAGGCGGCCGGGGTGGCGGCGACGAAAGCGCAGGCAGTGATGACGAGCGTTCCCAGGCGGCGCTTACGCGGCATGGCACCCCTCCAGATCTGACGGACAGTCAGGAACTGAAGGATGGTGACATGGGGAGAACGAAAGGGACAGGGATCCGACGCCTCCCGCCTGCACGCGGCATGCGGAGCTCAGCGGGGGGCGATCGCGTTCCAGCGGATGGTGAGCTCGCCGAGCCGCCAGCGGCGAGGGCCGCCCAGCACCGGCCAGTCGGTGGAGACCGCCCGCGCCGTCGCAATCCAGCGCTGCCGCACGCCGAAGTCCGCGTACGGTGCCGCGGCGGCCCAGGCGCGGTCGAGGTCGCACAGGAAGGCATGCACCGGCTCGCCCGGCACGTTGCGGTGGATCAGCGCCTTGGGCAGGCGTTCGGCCAGCTCGGACGGCCGCTCCAGCCCGGCCAGCCGGGCCGCGAAGGTCACCGTGCGCGGGCCGCCCCGGTCCAGGGCGACCCAGACCTGCCGCCGGCCGACCTCGTCACAGGTGCCCTCGACCAGCAGGCCGCCGTCCGGGGCGAGGCGGCTGCAGAGCAGCGCCCAGGCGTCGGCGACCTGGCCTTCGTCGTACTGGCGCAGCACGTTCGCGGCCCGGATCAGCAGCGCGCCACCGTCGCCGGCCTCGCCACGGGCGCTGCTGCTGCCGCCCCCGGAACCGCCTCCGGAGCCGGAGCTGATGCCGCTGAGGGGGACCTCGAAGCCGCCACGGCGGAAGGTGAGGCCGGGTGGGCGCGCATAACGCTGCGCGACCGCGACCCGTTCGGGCTCGATCTCGATGCCGACCACCCGGACGTCGGCCCGTACGGCGGCCAGCCGGGCATGCAGTTCGACGGCCGTCCAGGGTGCCGCACCGTAGCCGAGGTCGACCGCGACCGGAGGCGTCTCGGCCCGGCGCAGTGCCGGGGACAGCTCGGCCGCGATCCAGCGGTCCATACGACGCAGACGATTGGGATTGGTGGTACCACGGGTCACCGCGCCGACCGGTCGGCCGTCGCGCCCCGGCCGGACACCCGTACGTACACCCATGGGGGCGAGCCTACGCGGCGCCGGGCCGCCGCCGGACCGGCCGGACCACCCCGCCGGACGGCCCGCGGGAGCGCGGGGGCCGACGGCGGGACCGGCCGGGAATCGCGGGCGGAAGCAGGCCGGGAATCGTGGGCGGGAGAAGGTGAGGAGGCTGCCGGGAATCACGCGGGCCGGGTTTCTGTTGTGAGCGTGTTGACGGGTCGCCGAGCGGCCGGAGCTGGATCGAGAGGACGAGTGGTGACGCAGCGCCCTGCCCGCGTGGCAATGCTGAGCGTGCACACCTCCCCGCTGCACCAGCCGGGGACCGGTGATGCCGGAGGCATGAACGTCTACATCGTGGAGCTGTCCAAGCGCCTCGCCGAGCTGGGCGTCGAGGTCGAGGTCTTCACCCGGGCCACCGCGTCCGGCCTTCCGCCCACCGTCGAACTCGCCCCCGGCGTCCTGGTCCGGCACGTCACCGCCGGACCGTACGAGGGACTCTTCAAGGAAGACCTGCCGGCCCAGTTCTGCGCCTTCACCCACGGCGTGCTGCGCGCCGAGGCGGCCAACCGCCCCGGCTACTACGACCTGGTCCACTCCCACTACTGGCTGTCCGGGCAGGTCGGCTGGCTCGCGGCCGAACGCTGGGGCGTGCCGCTGGTGCACACCATGCACACCATGGCCAAGGTGAAGAACGCCGCGCTGGCGGTGGGCGACACCCCCGAACCGCTGGCACGGGTGGTCGGCGAGACCCAGGTCGTGGAGGCGGCGGACCGGCTGATAGCCAACACGGTCGAGGAGGCCGACGACCTCGCCCTGCACTACGGCGCGCGCCCGGACCAGCTCTCGGTGGTCCACCCCGGCGTCAACCTGGACGTGTTCCGGCCGGGCGGCCACGGTGACCGCGACGCCGTCCGGGCCCGGCTCGGACTGCCGCTGGACGCCACCGTGCTGCTCTTCGCGGGCCGGATACAGCCGCTCAAGGCCCCGGACGTGCTGCTGCGCGCCGTCGCCGACCTGCTGCGGCAGGTGCCCGCGCTCCGTGAGCGGCTGGTCGTCCCGATCGTCGGGGGCCCCAGCGGCAGCGGGCTGGCGCGGCCCGAGAGCCTGCACAAGCTGGCGGCCCAACTCGGTATCTCGGACGTGGTGCGATTCCACCCGCCGGTGGGGCAGGCGCAGCTCGCGGACTGGTACCGGGCGGCTACGGCGCTGGTGATGCCCTCCTACAGCGAGTCCTTCGGGCTGGTCGCGCTGGAGGCCCAGGCCTGCGGCACTCCGGTGGTGGCGGCAGCGGTCGGCGGACTGCCGGTGGCGGTGCGCGACGGCGAGACCGGCTTCCTCGTGGACGGCCACGACACCGGCGACTGGGCCAGGACGCTGCGCCGCTTCGTCGACGCGCCCGAGCTGGGTGCGCGGATGGGCGCGGCGGCGGCCCGGCACGCCGACGGCTTCGGCTGGGCGAACGCGGCCGCCGGCACCGCCGAGGTGTACGCGCGGGCGATGAGCACCCGGGCCACCCGCCAGTAGGCGGAGCGGTACCGTCGGGACATGGATCACTCCGCCTCCGCCCGCGAAACAGCCGTTGCGGTGCTGCGCGCCGCCCTGGACGAGTCCGGTGTGCCCTGGGAGCAGCCCGCCGACGACCCGCACACCTTCGTGGCCACCCTGCCGGGCACCCGCAAGCTGTCCACGACCTGCTCACTGCGCGTCGGCGAACACACCCTGAGCGTCAACGCCTTCGTGGTGCGCCGGCCGGACGAGAACCACGAGGGCGTCTACCGCTGGCTGCTGGAACGCAACACCCGGCTGTACGGCCTCGCCTACGCGATCGACCGGCTCGGCGACGTCTACCTGGTCGGACGGCTGCCGCTGGCGGCGGTGACCGCCGCGGAGGTGGACCGGCTGCTGGGGACGGTGCTCAGCAACGCCGACGAGCCCTTCAACACCCTGCTGGAGCTGGGGTTCGCCTCCGCGATCCGGCGCGAGTGGGAGTGGCGCACGAAGCGGGGCGAGTCCACCCGCAACCTCGACGCCTTCACCCACCTCACCCGCCCGGAGGCCTAGCGGCTCAGGCGCCTGATCCGCCAGGACGCCCAGCGGCTCGGACGCCCGGCCGCTCAGACGGTGGCGCGGATCTCGCCGACCGGGCGGCCGCCGCCGTAGAGGGGGGCCGAGCCGATCCGGTCGAGGGTGTCGCCGGTGGCGGTGACGCCCATCCGGCGCAACGTGGCGGCGAGCACCGGGCCGACCGCGCGGTATCCGCCGTCGTCGATCTTGAAGGCCAGGGCCCGGCCGTCCGGCAGGGCCACCGCCTGGACCGCTTCGGCGCCCATCTTGGACATCGCGCCGGGGACGCCCCGCATCAGCCAGGTGTCGATGCGGCGGGTGCCGGCGACGTACTCGGGATGGGCGCGCATGGCATCGGCAACCCGGAGCTCGGGGCTGCCGGGGTCGGCGAGGACCATGGTGCGGAAGGCGCGGGCGAGGCCGACCAGGCTGATCGCCATCAGCGGGGCGCCACAGCCGTCGGTGCCGATCGCGGTCACCGTCTCGCCGCTGAGGTCCTGCAGGGTGGCCAGGACCTGCTGCTGCACCGGGTGCTCCAGGTCGAGGTAGCTCGCCGTGTCCCAGCCGCGGGCGACGCAGGCGGCGAGCATCGCGGCGTGCTTGCCGGAGCAGTCCATCAGGATCGGCTCGGGGTGACCGCCGGCGCGTATCCAGGCCTCCGTCTCGGCCTCGTCCAGCGGCATGGACGGAGGGGTCTGCAGCGCGTCCACGCCCAGACCGGCACCGGCCAGGATCGCCCTGACCCCGTCCAGGTGAAACGATTCTGCGGAGTGGCTGGCCGCGGTCAGGGCCAGCAGCTCGCCGTCCAGGTCGAGGCCGGTCCGCAGGACCGCGGTGGCCTGCATGGGCTTGTTGCTGGAGCGCGGGAAGACCGGGAGCTCGGGCGTGCCGAGGGCGAACTCGACCGATCCGTCGGCGGCGAGCACCACCAGCGAGCCGCGGTGACAGCCCTCCGTGAATCCGGACCGCACCACCTCCGCGAGAACGGCAGGTGCGGTGGGGGCCGACATCGTCGTGGGCCTGGCGGTCATCTGGTTCAGCCTCCGGTGAGCAGGTCGTCTACACGCGCTTCCCCCTCACGGTACCTGCGGGTGATCTCCGCGCTGCACCCGTCCACCATCCGCTGGAATCCCTGGCGCCGGACCGAGATCGTGCGCTCATGGGCGGTCAGCCGGATACAGGCCGCCTGCAGCGCGCTGTCCGCCTGGGCCTGCAGATCGGCCAGCGCGATGTCGTCCATGACCGCGTCGGCGAGGGCCTGGAACTCCTCGCTGCGCGGTGTGCCCAGGGTCACGTGCCGGGAGGAGTTGCGGACCTGGGAGGGCAGGTCGGTGAGGATCTCGGCGAGTTGCTCCAGAAGGGTGTCGGCCGCTGAACTGCGCCCGCTGCGGCGGGTGAGCTCGGCTCGCAGGATGTCGACCCGGCCCTGCAGCAGGCGGCGCAGGTAGGAGAGGTCGGCCTCGTCCTCCTGGGCCTGGCGGCGCAAGGTACGGAGTTCGTCCAGGCCGAGCGCGCCGAAGTCGGTCCGGTCGGTCCGGTCGTTCCTGTCGCGCACCACGCTTGCCGTCCCCGAGGTCGTGTACCAGTGTCCCGGTTTCCCGCTCCACCCGCCGCATCGTGCCACTCACCGGGCACCGCGCGCAGGCGGCCTGCACCCGATCGGACCCCTGGCGAATTGAGGTGGCTCATACGACCGGTGCATATTCCCTGCCCAGAGCCTCGGCGACGGGGACGGAGGGGCGCGCGGTCGCGCGCGCACGCCCCCCTGGCTGGAGCAGAGCGGCGCTGGACCACAATGAGCCCCATGCGTGCTGTGGCTCAGGTCGTGACCGAAGCGAAAGTGACCGTCGAGGGCGAGGTGGTCGGCTCCATCGTGGGCCCCGGACTCTGCGTCCTGGTCGGGGTGTCCCACGACGACACCCCGGAGCAGGCGGCGCTGCTGGCCCGCAAGCTGTGGTCGCTGCGGATCTTCTCGAAGGGGCACGACCTGGAGGGCGAGAGGTCCTGTTCCGACCTCGACGCCCCCCTGCTGGTGATCAGTCAGTTCACCCTCTACGGTGATGCCCGCAAGGGGCGCCGCCCCACCTGGAACGCGGCCGCGCCCGGTCCGGTCGCCGAGCCGCTGGTGGACGAGGTGGTGACCCAACTCCGGAAGCTGGGCGCCACCGTGGAGACCGGCAGGTTCGGCGCGGACATGCAGGTGTCGCTGGTCAACGACGGACCCTTCACCATGCTGCTGGAGTTCTGACAGGGAATCCGAAAGAGCGAGTCGCCCGAGCCGCCGTCAGCAGAGCCGGCGCTCCCGGGCGCTCCCCGGCGCTACTGCGGGACGACGACCTCCTGCGTGGCCGGGACCGTCCCGGCCAGCAGCGGTGCGTCCACCGCGGTGTTGCGCTTGACCAGCGCCAGCGCGACCGGGCCCAGCTCGTGGTGCCGGGCCGAGGAGGTCACGAAGCCCACCGGCCGGCCCTCCGGACCGGCGTCCGCGAGGCGGACCTCGGCGCCGTGCCCCGGCAGCAGCTCCATGCTGCCGTCCAGGTGCAGGAAGACCAGACGGCGCGGCGGACGGCCGAGGTTGTGCACCCGGGCCACCGTCTCCTGGCCCCGGTAGCAGCCCTTCTGCAGGTGCACGGCGCTCTCCAGCCAGCCCAGCTCATGCGGGATGGTGCGGTGGTCGGTCTCGAACCCGAGCCGCGGGCGGTGCGCCTCGACGCGCAGCGCCTCGTAAGCCCACAGTCCGGACGGCGCGCCGAAGGCCTCCGGGGCGGCGGCCAGTTCGGCGCGCGGCAGGAACAGGTCCCGGCCGTGGGGCAGCTCGCGGACGGCGGCGGCGCCCGCCGCATCGGCGGGTGAACCGGCCGGAAGGTGCACCACCGCGTAGTCGGCGGTCGCGTCGGTGATCTCGACCTGGCTGAAGAACTTCATCTTCTCCAGGTACGCCACCAGCGCACCCTGGGTGCCCGGCTCGACATGCGCCCAGGTGGTCGTCCCGTCGTCGACCAGGTAGAGCGCGTGCTCGATGTGGCCGTTCGGGGAGAGGATCAGCGCCTCGGTGGCCTGCTGCGGTGGCAGCGCGCTGACGTGCTGGGTCAGCAGCAGGTGCAGCCAGCTCAGCCGCTCGGGACCGCTGACGGTGACCACTCCGCGGTGCGAGAGGTCGACGAAGCCCCGGCCCGCCACCAGCTCGCGCTGCTCGCGGAACAGTTCTCCGTAGTGCGCGGCGACGGCCGAGTCCACCCCGTCCGCGGCGACGGCACCGGGGTGGGACAGCAGCGGGCTGGGCGGGGCGATGACTGCGCTGGTGGTCACGGGGCGTCCTTGCTGGAGCAGTCGGCGCAGCGGCCGAAGATGGCGAAGTGCTTCATGTCCGTCTCGAAACCATGGGCGGCGCGCAGTGATTCCACCAGGGGCGAGGCGAGTTCCACCTCGGTCTCGGTGATCCGGTCGCAGTCGCGGCAGACCAGGTGCAGATGCTGGTGCCGGTCGGCCAGATGGTAGGTGGGGGCCCCGTGCCCGAGGTGGGCGTGCGAGACCAGGCCGAGTTCCTCCAGCAGGTCCAGCGTGCGGTAGACCGTGGAGATGTTGACGCCGGTGGCGGTCCGCCGGACCTCGGTGAGCACGTCGTCCGGGGTGGCGTGACCCAGCACGTCGACCGCCTGCAGCACCAGTTGCCGCTGCGGGGTCAGCCGGTAGCCGCGCGCTCTCAGATCGGTCTGCCAGTCGATGCCGCTCACCACGTCGCCCCTTCGCCGAAGTCCCGCACCCCGAGTCTATGGGGGTGCGGGACGAGTGCTCCGGTCCCGACGAGAGGACTCGTGGGAAAGACTCGACTCGTGGGAAGGACTCAGCGGAAGAAGGCGATGCCGTCGTCCGGAAGGTCCGCGATGTCCTCGATGAGCTTGGCCGGGTTGAGCACCTTCTTCAGCTGCCCGGACATGTACGGACGCAGCGGCACCTCGGGGGCGGACTTCTCGCCGACCCACATCAGCTCACCGTTGACCAGCCCGTACAGGCGCTTGCCGCCGCTGTACGGGGCCGAGCCCTCGATCCGGGCGACCGCGTCGGTGGCCAGCTCGATCTGCGGCTTGCCGTCGGCCAGCTGGCCGTACCAGATCTCGACCGTGCCGTCGTCGCGCACCGAGGAGACCTGGATCTCCCGGACGCCGCTGGTGCCGTGCTGGTTGGTGGTGACCCGCCAGAAGCCGGACTCGTTCTCCAGCGGGCGGACCTTGCCGCCCTCCGCGTCCAGGACCCAGCTGCGCGAGCGGTACTCGATGAACGGACGGCCGTCGTGCCGGAACACGACCTCCTGCCCGAAGTTGCACTTCTCCGAGCCCGGGCCCTCCTCCTGTCCGGGCAGCGCGGCATGCACGCCCGCGCCCTCCCAGGTCCCCAGCAGGAACGCCAGCGAGACGACGTCCTTGTGCAGGCCGGACGGTACCTCGATCATCTCAGCGCTGACCCTGGTAGAGCTTCTTCACCGAGTAGACGGCGAACCAGACGATCACGACGGCCATGACGGCAAGCAGGGCGTCGTAGAAGTGCACAAGGCTGAACACGCGCGTGCTCCTCGGAGGAGGGGAATGGACCAGGACCGAGTCTAGTCGCCGGGTGGCGGAGACTCGTGGTGAGCCCCACCACGCGCGTCCGGCGCCGTGTCACTGCATAGGCTGATCGCCATGTCGAAGAAGCTGGTCATCAAGGTCACCGCCGGCGCGGACGCTCCGGAGCGGTGTTCGCAGGCGTTCACGGTGGCGACGGTCGCGCTCGCGAGCGGGGTGGAGGTGTCGCTCTGGCTGACCGGGGAGTCGAGCTGGTTCGCCCTGCCCGGGAAGGCGGCGACGTTCGAGCTCCCGCATTCCGCGCCGCTGGACGAACTGATGGACGCGCTGCTCGCCGGGGGGACGGTCACGCTGTGCACGCAGTGCGCGGTGCGGCGCGGGATCACCAAGGAGGACGTGCTGGACGGCGTGCGGATCGCCGGCGCGCAGGTGTTCGTCAGCGAGATCATGGCCGACGGGGTCCAGGCGCTGGTCTACTGACCGGCCGGCGTCCCGGCCGGGACGCGCGGAAGGCGCGGGGCTCGTCCGAGCCCCGCGCCTTCCGTCCTGCCGCCGTCAGACGGCGATGGCCACCTCGGCCACCGCGCCCTGCTGGGCCGCGACCACGCGGTCCACGGTCGCACCGGGGACCAGGGCGCGCAGCGTCCAGGTGCCGGGCGCCGCGAAGAAGCGGAACTGCCCGGTCGCCGAGGTGGGCACCTCGGCGGTGAACTCGCCGCCCTCGTCCAGCAGTCGGACGTAGCCGTTGACCGGCTCGCCGTCGCGGGTCACCGAACCCTGGATGATGGTCTCGCTCGCCACGTCAACTCCTGCCAGATCGGGGCCGCCGGCCTTCGCACCGCACATGTTGTGTCTCCTTGGGGGTCTGGCCGGGGCTCAGTTGGAGCCGAGCTCGATCGGGACGCCGACGAGGCTGCCGTACTCGGTCCACGAGCCGTCGTAGTTCTTGACGTTGCTCTGGCCGAGCAGCTGGTGCAGCACGAACCAGGTGAGCGCGGAGCGCTCGCCGATCCGGCAGTAGGCGATGGTGTCCTTGGCCAGGTCGACGCTCTCGGCCTCGTAGAGGGCCTTGAGCTCGTCGTCCGACTTGAAGGTGCCGTCGTCGTTGGCGTTCTTCGACCACGGGATGTTGCGGGCGCTGGGCACGTGGCCGGGGCGCTGCGACTGCTCCTGCGGAAGGTGGGCCGGGGCGAGCAGACGGCCGGAGAACTCGTCGGGCGAGCGGACGTCGACCAGGTTCTTGCTGCCGATCGCGGCGATGACGTCGTCGCGGAAGGCACGGATCGAGGTGTCCTGGGCCTGGGCCTTGTACTCGGTCGCGGCGCGGGCCGGGACCTCGGTGCCGTCGACCAGGTCGCGGGAGTCCAGCTCCCACTTCTTGCGGCCGCCGTCCAGCAGCCGGACGTCGCCGTGGCCGTAGAGCTTGAAGTACCAGAAGGCGTACGAGGCGAACCAGTTGTTGTTGCCGCCGTAGAGCACGACGGTGTCGTCGTTGGCGATGCCCTTGGCGGACAGCAGCGCCTCGAACCCGGCCTGGTCGACGAAGTCGCGGCGCACCGGGTCCTGGAGGTCCTTCTTCCAGTCGATCCGGACGGCGTTGCGGATGTGGTTCTTGTCGTACGCGGCGGTGTCCTCGTCGACCTCGACGACGACGACCTTCGGGTCGTCCAGGTGGTCCTGGACCCAGTCGGCGCTTACCAGGACGTCACTGCGGCTCATGGGGATTCTCCATCCGGGGCAGTTGCGGAAGAGGGGCCGCGCGGGCATGCGTCCGGAGGGGAGTCCGGATCGTGGGACGGCGCGGCGGGAAAGTGCGGGAAGACTGCGAGATGTCTGCGTTGAACTGCGGGCTGGAAAAAGCCCGGCGAACTGGGGGCCTCAGACGGCCCGGTCAGCGCATTCGACAGAGGCAGGCGGACACGCGGCACAGGTCTACCGCCCGCCGCTTCGTGAGATCCGCCTGTCGCTTCATGCACTCGATGCTAGGGAACGCGAGCGCTGCTGTCATGGTTGTATTGAATGTTGAGACCAACTCGTCCACATCTCGGGATGATGGGCAGGTCGACCCGGTCGGGCAGCGGATCCGCGAAGCAGGAGGGCCCCGGGAAGGGTCCGGAAAACCGATCCGCGAGACGCCTGTGGACAGGTCGTCTCGCGGATCGGGACGGCGGCATGGTTGTTCGGGTACAGCCGGGCTCAGTTGCTGAGGGAGACTCCGGTGCCGGAGACGGCGATCGAAACGCCTTCCGGCTGCGACTGCACCGACTGCAGGCTGAGGCCGTGGGGCAGGCCCGACAGCGTGAACCGGGGCTGCAGGAAGGACGTCACCAGCCCGGCGACGCTGGGGTCCACCCCCGAGACGCCGGTCAGACCGGTGAGGCTGATGGCGCCGCCGCTCGCCACGCTGACGTCGGCGGTGCCGGACACCTGCTGCGCGCCGACGATCGGCAGGTCGACCGTTCCGGCGACCTTCACCTTGCCCGGGGCGCCCCCGTAGGCGACGGTCGGGTGGTTCGGCAGCACCGCGGAGAGGTCCTGGTAGGAGATCAGCGCGCTGCCGGTCGCGGTGTCGGCGACGGCGCTGGAGTAGTTGTTCGACATCGCCACGCCCTTGAGGTCGGCCGTGAAGTTCTGCAACCGCAACTGGCTGTTGAGTCCGGTGCTGGTGCCGTTCACGGTCAGGGTGCCGGCCTTGACCGTGAGCTCGTCCAGCTTGGAGCCGATCAGCTGGGTCAGGAAGGGGAAGCCGGCGATGCTGACACTGGGCTTCTGGCTCAGACCCTCGGAGGACTGGACCCTGGACGCGACCTCGCCCTCCGCGAGGTTGACCGCGACCCGGTCCGCCGCGACGAACAGGCCCAGCAGGACCACCAGGACGATGAGCAGGCGGCGCGCGGCACGCATGGTCGGCTTCCCCTCCGTTGACTGTGCAGGACGTACATCCCGGCCGGCCGGTGCTTCCCGGCCGGTCGGGCCCGGTCAGCCGGCCAGCAGCCGTCCGACCAGGTAGACCGCGGGGGCGGCGCAGGCCAGCGGCAGCGCGACCCCGGCGGTGAGGTGGACGAAGCGCGACGGGAAGTCGTACGCCGCCACCCGGCGCCCGACCAGCGCGCAGCCGCCCGCGGCAAGCCCGAGCAGTGCTCCCCCGACCGCCCCGGGCCCGGTGGCCGCGCCCAGCGCCAGGCCGGCCACCAGCGCGGCGGCCGCCGCCGCGGCGAAGCCCGCCTTCGCGGGCAGCATCGGCAGTGCGGAGACAAGGACGGCGACAGCGGCCGAAACGGTTCCGACGACGACCACGGCGCCGGTCGACCACCCGTGGTGGGTGACCGTCGCGGCCGCGACGAAGCACCCGGCCAGGACGGTCATCACGATGGCGGAGGCGCTGACGGTGAGGGCGTAGAAGCGTTCGTCCGGGTTGCTGGGACGGAAGATCTGCAGGATCAGCACCAGCAGGAAGAACCCGCCGAGCGTGCCTGCCAGCACGGCCGGGGCGGTGCCGCCGGCCGCGGCCAGCATCGCGGCGTCGGCGGTGACCCCGCCGAGGGCGGCCAGCGCGATGCCCTGCCGGGCCGGCCACATCCCGTTCAGCCGGAACCAGCCGGCGGCGGTGACCGCCTGCAGCAACAGCGCGGGCACGACCAGCGCGGTACGGCCGAGGAGTGCGGCGAGGGCGAGCAGCAGGGCGATCCCGAAGGTCGCGGCGGCCGGCTGGATGCCCGGATCGATGATCGGCGAGCCGGTGCGCTGCGGCGCGGCGGTCGGCGCGGGCACGAATCCGGCCGCGCCGACGTCGGGCCCGGTGGGCTGCGCGGCGGCGAAGGCCGAGCGCAGCGAGCCGTCGCCGACCTGCGCGTCCAGCGCGGGCGGGGGCGGCGGCGCGAAGACCCCTGCGGGGCCGGTGGGCTGGGCGGCGGCGAAGGTCTCCCGCAGCGAGGTCGGCGCCCCGTACGCGACGGGGGCGTCCGCCCAGCCGGTCCCCTCCGGGCCGGCCTCGGCCGGTGCCCCGGCGGGGTACTCCGGCGCCGGCGCCCCGGCTGCACCGGGGAAGCCGGGCCCGCCGGGCCCGCCGGGGGTGAAGCTCTGCTGCGGCACGCCCTGACCGGGGCCGGGGAGGCCGGGCCCGCCGGGCATCGGGGTACCCGCCGCACCGGGCCCGAAGCCTGAACCGTCCATGCCGGGACCCGCGCCCGGACCTCCGGTCGGGTATCCCGGGCCACCGGGCGCGAAGCCCTGGCCGGCCCCCGGGTACCCCGGTGCGCCCTGCTGGGCGCCTGCGTAGCCGGGAGCGCCCTGACCGGCACCGAGGAAACCGGGATGGCCCTGCTGCGTGCCGGTGTACCCGGGATTGCCCTGACCCGGATCGGGGAAGCCCGGACTGCCCTGCTGCCCGCCCGGGTAACCGGGTGGGCCCTGCTGCGTGCCGGGATAGCCGGGCGCGGCCTGCTGCCCGCCGTGGATGCCGGGATTGCCCGGCTGCCCGCTGTGGCGGCCGGGGTTGCCCTGGGCGGGGCCGGGGTAGCCGGGAGCCGTGCCCGGGGCCTGGACGCCAGGCATGCCGGGCGGGAACGGAGGGCCCTGCGGGGCGAAGCCCTGGCCCTGGGCAGGCGGAAAGCCCTGGTCCTGAGCGGGCGGGAAGGGCTGGCCGGAGGCGGGCGGGAAGGGCTGGCCGGGCATGCCGTGGGCGGCGCCGGGGTGGCCGGGGCCCTCCGGGGCGAAGCCCGCTCCCGGCATGCCGGGGTAGGCCGGGGCACCGGGTCCGGCCGGTCCGTCCTGCTGGGGGTAGGCGGGCGACGGCTGGGGCTGCCAGGCGCGCGGCGGGGCGGGGGGCTGCTGGACGCCGAGAGGGTCGAGGGGGTCGATCCAGGACGGGGACTCGGCGAAGGCCTGCGGGGGCAGCGGGGTCTCGCCGGTCGCGTACTTCTCGTGGATCTGGCCGAAGCGCGACGCCGGCTGCGGCGTCGGTTCGTCCGCGCCGAGCGGTGGCACCGGCGGAAGCAACGCGGTGGCGTCCGCGCCGAGCGGTGGCACCGGCGGAAGCAACGCGGTGGCGTCCGCGCCGAGCGGTGGCACCGGCGGGAGCAGCGCGGTGGCGTCCGCGTCGGGCCAGCCCCCGGCCGGGGGCTGCGGTGAACCGTCGGCCGGGTAGATGGGTGAGCCTGAATAGCCGGACATGATCTGCGTCACCCTCCCGCGAACGGCGGCAGCACCTCGACGGTGCCGCCCTCGGCCAGCGCGACACCGGCGTGGTCGCGGGTGCCGACGGGGTCACCGTCGACCAGGAACGAGCACAGGCTGAGCACCCGCGCGAAACCGGGCCGGTCCGCGTGCCGCTGCCGCGCGGCGTCCAGCGCCTGCTGCAGCGTCGCCGCCCGGTACGGCTCCTCGCCGGTGCCGGCCTCGGCCTTGGCCGCGGCCCAGTAGCGGATCACGCCCTCATGCGCGTCTGCCGTGCCGGCCGTGTCGGCGGATGCCGTCGGAACGGTCATCTCACCCTCCTCAGTGGAACCTCGCATCGGGCCATCATGGCGTCCTCCGGCCGCTCCCGTCACCGCGACACCGCCAGCCATTCGCCCACACGTTCGAGAAGTGCCTCGTCAGCGGCGTTCTCGGCGTGCCCGAATCCCGGCTCGATCCACAGCTCGGCGGAGCCGTTGGCGGCGGCCGCACCGTGCAGTGAGCGCGGGTGGTCCAGCGGGAAGTAGGGGTCGCTGTCGCCGTGCACCACCAGCAGCGGGATACCGCGCCGTGTCAGCCTCGCCGCCGCCTCCACCGGGGGCACCGGCAGCTCGGTCCACTCGCGCGGGTCGATCCTGGTGTGCAGTCCGAGCCGGCCGACCAGCCGGCCCAGCGGCCGCATCACCACCCAGTGCAGCCGCCGCATCGGCACCGTGCCCCGGTAGTACCAGCGCGCCGGGGCGCTCACCGCCGCGACGGCCTCGACACCTCCGTACAACGCGGCGTGCCGGACCACGACCGCGCCGCCCATCGAGAAGCCGACGGTGGCGACCCGCCGATAGCCCAGCGAACGGGCCCAGTCGATCGCCGCCCGCAGGTCCAGCACCTCCCGGTCGCCCACCGTGGACAGCCCCTCGGAGCGGCCGTGGCCCCGGAACGAGAAGGTCACCACCCCGGCGTGCCGGGCCAGCACGGCCGCCGCCCGGCGTACCGCCGGCCGTTCCACCGCACCGGTGAATCCATGCGCGAGCACGACGGCGAGACCGCCCGCGGCCTCCCCCTCGCCATCCGGTCCGGTGCTGCCCCGGGCACCTTCCGCCCGGCCCCGGTACGGCAGGTGCGCAGCGTGGATACGCACCCCGTCCGAGGTGAGCAGAAGCGCCTCGGCGGGTGCGCTCCAGGGGCGTGCGCCCCCGCCGGTCCTGGTCAGACCCTTCGCGGCAGCGTCCATGTGGGCTATTCTCCTTCTCCAAGGGATCCGGGCAGAGTCGCCCCCGGGTCCTTTTGTGCTTTCAGAACGGATGCGCACAACGCCGTGTGCCGTCGTCCTGGTCTCGGGAGTACTGGCATCTCGGGAGTACTGGCATCCGGAGGGTTGCGGCCCTCACCGTCCCACCCGGAAAGGGGACTAGCCGGGTATGAGTTCTCTACTGCTGCTGACCAACGCCCTCCAGCCGTCCGCCGAGGTCCTTCCCGCACTCGGCCTGCTGCTGCACAGCGTGCGCGTGGCGCCCGCGGAGGGCTCCGCCCTGGTGGACACACCCAGCGCCGACGTGATCCTGGTCGACGGCCGACGTGACCTCCCACACATCCGCAGCCTGTGCCAGCTACTGCGCTCCACCGGCACCGGGGCACCGGTGGTGCTGATCGTCACCGAGGGCGGCCTGACCGCCGTCACCGCCGACTGGGGCATCGACGACGTGCTGCTGGACACCGCGGGACCGGCCGAGGTCGAGGCCCGGATCCGGCTCGCCACCGGGCGGATGCAGGTGGTCCAGGACGACAGCCCGATGGAGATCCGCAACGGCGACCTGTCGGTGGACGAGGCGACGTACAGCGCCCGGCTCAAGGGCCGGGTGCTGGACCTGACCTTCAAGGAATTCGAGCTGATCAAGTACCTCGCGCAGCACCCGGGCCGGGTCTTCACCCGGGCCCAGCTGCTGCAGGAGGTCTGGGGCTACGACTACTTCGGCGGCACCCGGACGGTGGACGTGCACGTCCGCCGGCTGCGCGCCAAGCTCGGCCCCGAGCACGAACAGCTGATCGGCACCGTGCGCAACGTCGGCTACCGGTTCGTGGTGCCGGAGAAGGCCGAGAAGGGCTCGGTGCCCCGGTCCGAGGCCACCGACGCCGCCGGGATCGAGTCGGCGGCCGAGGCCGTTGAGGTCGAGGCGTAGCGCCGGGCGCACGGCAGGGCCCCGGGGGGCTTCCGGGCCCCTGCCGCACGCCCGGCGCGAATCGCGGCGGTGCGCGTCAGGACGGCACCCCGCGCCCCCGTGGCCACCGCGCGCACCGCAGGCCACAGCGTGAGACCTTCGGCATACCGGGCCCGGAGCGGAGGGCGGCGCCCGGGCCGCGGGCCGATTGTGGACAGGTCCACGACTACTCCGCGAGGCGCGTAGACTTCGGCCCGTGCCCAAGGTGACCCGCGACGATGTGGCCAGGCTGGCAGGGACCTCGACCGCGGTCGTCAGCTACGTCATCAACAATGGCCCCCGCCCGGTCGCCCCGGCGACCCGCGAACGCGTACTCGCGGCGATAGCGGAACTCGGCTACCGTCCCAACAGCGTCGCCCAGGCGATGGCGAGCCGCCGTACCAATCTCATCGGCATGGTCGTGCCCGACGCCCGGCAGCCCTTCTTCGCCGAGCTCTCGCACGCCGTGGAGCGGGTCGCCTCCGAGCGCGGCAAGATCGTGCTGATCGGCAACTCCGACTACGTGGGCGACCGTGAGATGCACTACGTCCGGGCGTTCCTGGGCATGCGCGTCTCCGGACTGATCCTGATCAGCCAGGGTCCCTCGCAGCAGGCCGCGAACGAGTTCGCCGCGCAGGACGACTCCCGGGTGGTGCTGCTGCACCGCCGTCCGGAGAGTGCCGACGACGTCGCGGTGGTCACCGACGACGTGGGCGGCGCCCAGCTCGCGGTCGAACACCTGCTCGGACACGGTCACGCCTATGTCGCCTGCTTCGGCGGCCCGGTCGCCGCGCCGGCGCCGGGCGACCCGGTGATCGACCACATAGAAGGCTGGCGGCGGGCGATGGCCGCCGCCGGGCTGGAGACCGAGGGCAGGCTCGTCGACGCGCCGTTCGACCGGTACGGGGCCTACACCGTCGCCGTCGAGCTGCTGCGCTCCGCCGAGCGCCCACCGGCGATCTTCTGCTCCACCGACGACCAGGCCATCGGGGTGGCCAGGGCGGCCCGCGAGGTGGGCGTCCGGATCCCCGAGGACCTGGCACTGGCCGGGTTCGACGACATCCCCGAGGCGGCGTTCTGCGACCCGCCGCTGACCACGGTGGCCTCCGACCGCGACGCCATGGCCCGGGCGGCGGTGGACCTGGTGCTGGACGACTCGCTGATGGTGCCGGGATCGGACACGGTGCGGATCCGGCGCTTCCCGAGCCGTCTGGTGACCCGGCGCTCCTGCGGCTGCGCCTGAACGCCCGGCCCAGCCTGTCGGCGGCCGGTTCCGACCCCCGGCACGGCGACTGAGCAGCACGTTCGGCACCCCCACTGAGCAGCGCCTTCGGCGCGGCGGCTGAGCCGGTGTTCATGCGGCGGCGCCGAGCGGCGGGAATCTTTCGGCGGGTTATGAGCTGACTCTCAGTAGCCTCTCATTTTCGCGGCAGACCTTGGTCACATGACCGACACGCACCGGAATCCTGCAGGCGCCCCCGAGCCGGGCGCGTACCCCTACGAGCACGGCACGGGCGCCGAGCAGACCACGCCGCTGCCGCCGATGCCGCAGCACGCGCCGACCGCGCACCAGGCCCCCTACCAGGGCCGTCCGCAACAGGGCCGTCCGCAGCCCGGGCCGTACGAGCGGCCGATCGAGGGCACGGTGCTGCCGACCCCCGCAGGCGCCGCAGCCCAGGGCCCGTACACCTACAGCGCCGACTACGGCAGCGGCTTCGCCCACGGGAGCACCGGCGGCCCGGCGCACCACGCCACGGGCCCGGGCGGTCCCGGCGGGACGCTTCCGCCGGCCGGTCCCGGGGAGCCCGGCGGCCCGGCAGGCGGGGCGCCCCGGCGACGGCGGCTGCGCCGCCCGGTCGCGCTGGCCGCGGCCGTGGCCCTGGTCTCCGCCCTGGCCGGCGGGGTGGCCGGCGGCGTGATCAGCGCGGACCGCACCAAGTCCGCCGACTACAGCACCTCCGCCGTGGTCACCTCGGACTCCAAGACCACCAGCAACACCGCCGCCATCGCCGCCGCCGTCTCCCCGGCGACCGTGCAGATCACGGTGAACTCCGGCAGCAGCGAAGACATCGGCACCGGCATAGTGCTGACCTCCACCGGCCAGATACTGACCAACTACCACGTGATCTCGGCGGCGGTCAGCGATCCCAGCGCCACCGTCAAGATCACCTTCAGCGACGGCAGGACCACCACCGCGAGCGTCGTCGGCACCGACGCCGGGATGGACGTCGCGGTGATCAAGGCCAGCGGCGTCAGCGGTCTGAAGACCGCCTCGCTCGGCGACTCCGGCCAGGTCGTCATCGGCGACGCGGTGGTCGCCATCGGCAACCCCGAGGGCCTCACCGGAACGGTCACCTCCGGTATCGTCAGCGCGCTGAACCGCAAGGTCACCGTGGACGTGAGCGAGAGCACCGTGCAGAGCAACGGCGGCTACGGCTTCCCCAGCTGGTCCGGCCAGTCCGGCCGCGGCGGCTCGGGCAGCTCCGGCAGCGGCGGTTCCGGCGGACAGACCGCCACCTACAACGCCATCCAGACCGACGCCGCGCTCAACCCCGGGAACTCCGGCGGCCCGCTGCTGAACAGCTCGGGCCAGGTCATCGGCATCAACGCGTCGATGTACTCGGACTCCTCCTCCGGTTCGGGCTCCGGCAGCAGCCAGGCCGGCAGCGTCGGCCTCGGCTTCGCCATCCCGATCAACGCGGTCAAGGCGGTACTGCCGCAGCTGCAGAGCGGGCAGACCATCAGCAGCTGACCGTGAGGGGGCGTACGGCGGCGCGCACCGCTGCGGAAGGGCGCGCCGCCGACGGAGAATCACGGTCAGGTGCCACCGTGATCGCAACCGAGCAGAACTTGAGGGATCAGACCAGATGACTGCCGCCGCTGCCCAGCCAGCCGCCCACGAGCCGTCCGCCACCACGGAGGAGGCGCTGGCGCGCGTCCTGGTCGTGGACGACGAGCCCGCCCTGCGCGACGCGCTGGAGTCCAGCCTCGCCTTCGAGGGCTACCAGGTGGCCACCGCCTCGGACGGCGTGGAGGCGCTGGACGCGATCGCCGCCGGCAGCCCCGACCTGGTGCTGCTGGACATCATGATGCCGAGGATGGACGGCCTGACCACGGTCCGCCGGATGCGCTCGCGCGGCGACACCGTGCCGGTGCTGATGCTCACCGCGCGGGACGCCGTCGGCGACCGGGTCACCGGCCTGGACGTGGGCGCCGACGACTACCTGGCCAAGCCGTTCGAGCTGGACGAGCTGCTGGCCCGGGTCCGGGCGCTGCTGCGGCGCAACTCCATCGTCCGCGCGGCGGGGCTCGGCGCCGCCGAGGAGGACGAGGTGCTCGCCTTCGAGGACCTGCGGATGAACACCACCACCCGGGAGGTCACCCGGGCCGGCAAGGCGGTGGAGCTGACCCGGACCGAGTACATGCTGCTGGAGATGTTCCTGGCGCACCCGCGCCAGGTGCTCACCCGGGAGCAGATCCTCAAGGCGGTCTGGGGCTTCGACTTCGAGCCGTCGTCCAACTCCCTGGACGTCTACGTGATGTACCTGCGCCGCAAGACCGAGGCAGGGGGCCTGCCCCGGCTCGTCCACACCGTGCGCGGCGTCGGCTACGCCCTGCGGGCTGCGGGGACCGGCACGTGACCGAGAGACCGGGGGACGGCACGGAAAGCCCAGGGGGCATTGAAATCAGCAAAGGCACAGTGGCCACAGAGGACGAAGCCGCCGCGACCACCGCCGGGAGGCCGGTCCGGCGGCGGCTCCACTGGCCACAGTCGCTGAGAGACTGGTTCAACCGGATAACTCTGCGCGGTCGGCTGGCGCTTTTCACCGCCACGGCCGTTGCCCTGGCCGTAGTGCTGTGCGCGGTCTCCGGCTGGTTCGTCGCCCAGAACCAGATGATCCACCAGGTCGACCAGACGCTGAAGGCCAGGATCGCCGCCAACCCGCGCACACTGATCCAGGCGGTGGCCCAGTGCAACCGGCCTACCCCCAGTGCGACGCAGAACGCCACCACAATCGTGCTCTCCAACGGCGAGTACTGCCCCCCCGGCGTCGACAGCACCGTGCGGCCGACCGCCAAAGACGTCGCCATCGCCGCCAGCCGCACCGCCGGCCCGGAAGCCGTCGATGGCTACCGCGACGGCACCACCATCGGCGGCACGTCCGTCCGCGTCTACACCGTCAGCGTCGGCGACCTGACGAACAGCGACCTGAGCATCGCCATCGCCGTCTACCAGCCGCTGGGACCGGTACAGGACGCGCTCGCTCAGCTCGCGTGGATCATGATCGGGGTGTCCGCCCTGGTCATCGCCGCGTCGGCGGCGGGCGCGCTGCTGATCGCCAGGACCGCGCTGCGGCCGGTCGACCGGCTCACCGAGGCTGCCGAGCACATCGCCCGTACCCAGGAGCCCGGCGTCACCATCGCGGTGTCCGGTGACGACGAGATCGCGCGGCTGAGCACCGCGTTCAACGCGATGAGCACCGCGCTGGCGAGTTCGCGCGACCGGCAGTCGCAGCTGATCGCGGACGCGGGGCACGAGCTGCGCACCCCGCTGACCTCACTGCGGACCAACGTGGACCTGCTGGTCCGCAGTGAGGAGACCGGGCGGGCCCTGCCGGAGGCCACCCGTACCCGGATGCTCGGCAACATGAAGGCGCAGATGGTGGAGCTCTCCACGCTCATCGGCGACCTGCTGGAGCTGTCCCGCCCCACCCGTCCCAAGGGCTCCAAGCCGCTGGCCGTGCTGCCGCTGCACGACATCGCCGCCCGCGCCCTGGACCGGGCCCGGCTGCGCGGCCCGGGGCTGGTCTTCAACGTGGACCTGCGCCCCTGGTACGTGCGGGCCGACGCGCACACCATGGAGCGGGCCGTGATCAACCTGCTGGACAACGCGGTGAAGTTCAGCCCGCCCGGCGGCGCGATCGACGTGTCGCTGAAGTTCGGCACGCTCACGGTCAGGGACCACGGCCCGGGCATCCCGGCCGAGGACCTGCCACATGTCTTCGACCGCTTCTGGCGCTCGCCCTCGGCGCGGCAGATGCCGGGGTCGGGCCTGGGCCTGGCGATCGTCGCGCAGACGATCCGCGAGGCCGGCGGCGAGGTGTCGCTGGCCGCCGCCGCGCCCGCCGCCGACGGCTCCACCGGCGGCGCGCTGGCCACCGTGCGGCTGCCCGGCGCACCCACACCACCACCGCCGACCCCGCCCGTCCCGCCCGCGCCGGTCTCGAACCACGAGGAGCCGTCCAGCATCTGAAACCAACTGTCCCACCAGATGGATACTCCGTCATGATGAACCCGCATCCACTCGGATCGGCGGGGAGACGGCCATGGGCAGTGCGCAGGCGACAGCGATCGAGAGCAGCACCGGAACCGGCAGCCGCCGCTGGCTGATGCTGGCGCTCGGCACGGCCGCCCAGACCAGTTCCTTCGCCTTCGTCTACGGCCTGCCGTACCTGATCCCGACCCTGCGGGCGACCGAGGGACTGAACCTGGCCCAGGCCGGGACGGTGGTGGCCTGCCCGACGGTGGGCCTGCTGCTGGCGCTGTACGCCTGGGGCGCGGCCGCCGACCGCTACGGCGAGCGGGTGGTGCTGGCCTCCGGGCTGGCGCTGGCGACGCTGGCGCTGACCGGCACCCTGCTGGTGCACGGCCTGGTCACGCTGGCCCTGCTGTTCGCGCTGGCCGGGGCGGCCGGGGCGTCGGTGTCGGCGGCCAGCGGCCGGGTGGTGCTGGGGTGGTTCGCGCCGGAGCAGCGCGGACTGGCGATGGGCATCCGGCAGACCTCCACCCCGCTGGGGATGCTGCTGGCCGCGGTGGCCATGCCGCCGCTGGCGGCGGGGTACGGGCTGCGCGGCGCGCTGCTGTTCGTCACGGTGCTGAGCGGAGTGATGACGGTGCTGGTCGCCCTGCTGGTGGTGGACCCGCCCCGGCCGCCGCGTGCCGGGCCGGCCGGGGAGCGGCCGCGCTCGCCGTACCGGGGGGCGGCGACGCTGTGGCGGATCCACGGCGCCGGCGCGCTGCTGGTGTGGCCGCAGTTCACGGTCGGGGCGTTCGGGCTGGTGTTCCTGACCGACGTCCGGCATCTGTCGCCGGTGACCGCCGGCCAGTTGATGGCGGTGGGCCAGGCCCTGGCCGCCTGCTGCCGGATCGGTGCGGGCCGCTGGTCGGACGCGGTGGGCAGCAGGCTGGCGCCGATGCGGCTGCTGGCGGCGGCGGTCGCGCTGCTGGCGCTGCTGCTGGCCGGGTGCGCGCAGTGGTGGCCGTCATGGTTCTCGGTACTGCTGCTGATCGTGCTGTGCGGGCTGTCGGCCAGCACCAACGGCCTGTCCTTCACCTCCGTGGCGGAGCTGGCCGGGCCGCACTGGGCGGGCCGGGCGCTGGGGGTGCACAACATCGGACAGAACCTGACCGCCTCGGTGGCCCCGCCGGTGGCCGGTGCGATCATCGCCTCGGCCGGCTACGGCACCGCCTTCGCCGTCGCGGCGGGCTGCGCGGTCGCGGCCATCACGGTCGTCCCCCTGAAGCGGGTGACCGGGTAGGTTGTCCGCTCGGACGTGCGGGCACCGCACCTGACGGGGACGGGCACGATGGGATCGAAGGACATACCGCCGGAGCGGCGCGGTCTGGAGTGGGACGGTCCGCAACGCGGCCGGCGGACATCGTCGGGCAGGCGGCCGTCGGGCACGTCGGCGTCGGGCACGTCGGCGTCGGGCAGGGGGCACGAGACGGCGTCCCGGAAGACGGCCGCCAGGTCCTACCCGAAGCCGTCGGCGAAGCGGGCCCCGGCGCCGGGCAAGCGGCCCCGGATCAGCTGCGGCGGTCTCTTCGGCGCCTTCCTGCTGCTCCTGGTCTTCGTCATCGGGACGGTCGCGCTGGTGAACGGGTCGCGGGACCTCGGCTACCAGGCGGGGCTCCGCGGCGGAGCCCCGCTGCGGATGACCGTCGAGAGCTGCCAGACGCACCAGAGCGGCAAGTCCCGCATCACCGAGTGCTACGGCCAGGGGGATCCGGGGCGCAGCGGAGTGGTCGACTGGGGCTGGACGATCCAGGACGCGTCGAGCTCCTACGCCCCCGGCACCGTGGTGCCGGTGCGCTGCTCCCAGGGCGGGACCTGCGAGGAGACCGGCGCCGGCGCGGTCGGCGAGGACATCGCCGCGACCGCGCTCGGCCTGCTGCTGCTCTCCGCCGGGCTGCTGGGCGTCGTCACGCTCGGCGGGGCCTGGCTGCTGCCGGGCCGCCTCGACCTCGGCAACTCGCGGTGGCTGAAGCTCACCGGCGCCTGGTGGTTCGGCGGGCTGGCCGTCGTCGTGCTCGGCGGGATGATCACCTACTTCGCCGCCTGACACGGCGGATCCCCGGGCCCGGTTGCCCGTAGGGTCATTGGCATGGACGCAGTCGAGGTCGTGGGGACAGTGGACCGGACGCAGCAGGCCGCCGTGGGCGCGCTGCTGGCGGCGGCAGCCGAGGCGGACGGCAAGGCCGCCGTCTCGGAGCAGGGGCGGTTGGCGATCCGGGGATCCCGGCCCGGGGTCCGGCACCTGCTGCAGAGCGGTGACGGCGCCCTGGTCGGCTACGGGCAGGTGGACGCCGGCGGCACCGCGGAGCTGGTGGTCGATCCGTCCCGGCGCGGCGCCGGGTACGGCCGGGCCCTGGCCCTGGCGGTGCTGGACCAGGGCGCCCGGCAGGTGTGGGCGCACGGCGGCCACCCCGCCGCCCGGCACCTGGCCGACGCGCTGGGTCTGGAGCTGGTGCGCGAACTGCGGCAGATGCGGATGCGGCTGGACGCCGGGGCGGCCGAGCAGGCCGCCAAGGCACTGCCGGCCGGGGTGACCCTGCGGACCTTCGCCCCCGGCGTGGACGACGAGGCCTGGCTGGCGCTGAACGCCGCCGCCTTCGCCCACCACCCGGAACAGGGCGGCTGGACCCGGCAGGATCTGCGCGACCGGATCGCCGAGCCCTGGTTCGACCCGAGCGGCTTCTTCCTGGCCGAGCGCGACGGCCGGCTGGTCGGCTTCCACTGGACCAAGGTCGAGGCGGGCCTGGGCGAGGTCTACGTGGTGGGGGTGAGCCCGGACGAGCAGGGCAACGGCCTGGGCCGGGTGCTGACCGCCGTCGGCCTGGAGTACCTCGCCCGGGAACGCGGCCTGGAAACGGTGCTGCTCTACGTCGACGCCGATAACCCGGCGGCAGTTCGGGTATACGAAAGACTGGGCTTCACCGTGCACGAGGTGGACCTGATGTACCGCACGCCCTGAGGCGACCGCCCCAGCTTTCCTGTGGGCCACCCTGTATTTACCTTGAGTTCAGACGCCGTTGCAACGATCACGCTGCAACGATTTTGAGGAAGTGCAATCCGCAGTGACCCCGCCCCGTCGTTACCGCCGCCTGATGGTCCCGCTCGTGGAGACCGTCCCACCGGCCCAGGCGACGGCGGCGACGCCGTCGGAGGACACCCTGCAGGAGGAGCCGCCCGCCATGACCGCCGCCCGCCCTGCGCAACCTGCACCCGTCACCCTGCTGATCCCCGGCGACACCCGGATTGCGGCGGAACTGGCGGAGTTCGAGGAAGAACTACCCCAGGGACGTTTCCTTGACCGGGAGCGGAGCTGGCTGGCGTTCAACGAGCGCGTGCTGGAGCTCGCCGAGGACCCGGAGACCCCGCTGCTGGAGCGGGCCAAGTTCCTGGCCATCTTCGGCAGCAACCTGGACGAGTTCTTCATGGTCCGGGTGGCCGGTCTGAAGCGCCGGATCGCCACCGGTGTGGCCCAGCGCTCCGCGGCCGGGCTGCAGCCCCGCGAGGTGCTGGACAAGATATGGACCCGCTCGCGGGAGCTCATGGCCCGCCACGCCGCCTGCTTCCACCAGGACGTGCTGCCCGAGCTGGCCGCCGAGGGCATCGAACTGGTGCGCTGGAGCGAGCTGACCGACAAGGAGCAGGGCCGCCTGCTCACCCTGTTCCGGCAGCAGATCTTCCCGGTGCTCACCCCGCTGGCGGTCGACCCGGCGCACCCCTTCCCGTACATCTCCGGGCTCTCGCTGAACCTGGCCGTGGTGGTCCGCAACCCGGTCAGCGGCCACAAGCACTTCGCCCGGGTGAAGGTGCCGCAGTCGCTGCACCGCTTCCTGGAGGCCTCCCCGCAGCGCTACGTCCCGTTGGAGGACGTGATGGGCGCGCATCTGGAGGAGCTCTTCCCCGGTATGGAGGTGCTGGAGCACCACGCCTTCCGGGTCACCCGCAACGAGGACCTCGAGGTGGAGGAGGACGACACCGAGAACATCCTCAAGGCGCTGGAGAAGGAGCTGATGCGGCGCCGCTTCGGCCCGCCGGTGCGCCTGGAGGTCGAGGAGTCGATCGACCCGTACGTCCTGGACCTGCTGGTCCGCGAGCTGAACATCGCCGAGTCCGAGGTCTACCCGCTGCCCGGGCCGCTGGACCTGACCGGCCTGTTCGCCATCGCCGGGCTGGACCGCCCGGAGCTGAAGTACCCGGCCTTCGTGCCCGGCACGGCGCGCGGGCTGTCCGACGTGGAGTCGGCCTCGCAGCCGGACATCTTCGCCGCCGTCCGCGAGCGCGACGTGCTGCTGCACCACCCGTACGACAGCTTCTCGACCTCGGTCCAGGCGTTCCTGGAGCAGGCCGCCGCCGACCCGGACGTACTGGCCATCAAGCAGACGCTGTACCGGACCTCCGGCGACTCGCCGATCGTGGACGCGCTGATCGACGCGGCCGAGTCCGGCAAGCAGGTGCTGGTCCTGGTCGAGATCAAGGCCCGGTTCGACGAGCAGGCCAACATCAAGTGGGCCCGCAAGCTGGAGGAGGCCGGCTGCCACGTGGTCTACGGGCTGATCGGCCTGAAGACGCACAGCAAGCTGTCGCTGGTGGTCCGCCAGGAGGGCGAGACGCTGCGCCGCTACGCGCACGTCGGCACCGGCAACTACCACCCCAAGACCGCGCGGCTGTACGAGGACCTGGGCGTACTCACCGCCGACCCGCAGGTCGGCGCGGACCTCTCGGACCTGTTCAACCGGCTCTCCGGCTACTCCCGCCGGGAGGCCTACCGCCGGCTGCTGGTCGCACCGCGCTCGCTGCGGCAGGGCCTGGTCTCCCGGATCCACGACGAGATCGCGCACCACCGGGCCGGCCGCCCGGCCCGGATCCAGATCAAGGTCAACTCCATCGTGGACGAGGCCGTCATCGACGCCCTCTACCGCGCCTCGCAGGCCGGCGTGCCGGTGGACGTGTGGGTGCGCGGCATCTGCGCGATCCGCCCCGGCGTGGCCGGACTGTCCGAGAACATCAGGGTCCGCAGCATCCTCGGACGCTTCCTGGAGCACTCCCGGGTGTTCGTCTTCGGCAACGGCGGCGACCCCGAGGTGTGGATCGGCAGCGCCGACATGATGCACCGCAACCTGGACCGCCGGATCGAGGCGCTGCTCCGGGTCAACGACCCCGGCCACCGCGCCGAACTGGCCGGACTGCTGGAGCTGGGCACCGCCGACGACACCGCGTCCTGGCACCTCGGCTCGGACGGCACCTGGACCAGGCACGCCGTCGATACCGAGGGCAGACCGCTGCGCAACGTGCAGGAGCTGCTCATCGACTCCCGCCGGCGCCGGCGCAGTACCGGTGGCTGGGGCCAGAGTGGCCTGTCCAGCTGACCCGGACCACCCCCTGCATGCACACGACGACAACGGGGACTTACGCACCATGACCGACGCACCCTCGGCTGCGCAGGCACCGACGGCCACGGTCCGGGACCATTCCGCAGACCACGCCGCAAAGCACACCGCAGACCACAGCGCAGACCACACCGCCGACCGCGCCCAGCCCGCCCGCAGCGCGAGCCAGGCACTCGCGACGCACCTGGCCGCCCAGGCCGGGAGCTTCCTGCGCGGCCTGCCCGCGGTGGACCTCACCACGCTGCGCCGGGTCAGTGCCACCCTGCACACCTTCGACGCCCTGCTCGATCCCGGCTGGGCCCGCGAGCTGCGCGAGGAGCTGGGCAGACTCACCGGCATACTCGGCCAGGAGCGGGCGCACGACCGCCGCCTGGCCCGCCTCCTGGCCTCGCTCGACTCACTGACCTGCACCGGAGCCACCTCTGCGACAGCCGCGGCGGCCACGGCACCGGCCACCGGGACTCCGGCCCCCACCGCGGCGGCCCTCACCGCGGAGCAGACCGGGACCGACCGCGGCGGCGAGAGCGCCACCGTCCCGCGCCCGCGCGCTGCCGAAGGGCTGCTGGCCGGCCACCCCGGGGCGCCCAAGGCCCGCGCGCTGCTGGAGCGCCAGCTCACCCTGGCCCGCTCCCGGGCCCACACCACCGCCCTGCAGGAGCTGGGGTCGGCCCGCTTCCACGCCCTCGCCGACCGGATGACGCTGCTGATCTCCGACCTGCCGCTGCGCGACCCCGGGGACACCGCCCCGGCCGAGGCGCTGCTCCCCTACGCCGCCGAGGCCGCCCGCTCGCTGGCCTCCGCCGTCGCCGAGCTGCCGCTGCAGCGCGCGGCCGCCCCGTACAACGGCGACGCCCTGCACGACCCGGGCGACGACCTGCCCTGGCGCCGCATCCGGGTACTGGTGCAGCACACGCAGTACGCGCTGGAGGTCTGCGCCGGGCAGCTCGGTCCGCGCACCTCGCAGTCGGCCACCGGCGCGCTGGCCGACCTGGCCCGGGTGCTGGGTCGGCACCGCGACGCGGCGGACGCCGCCGAGGCCGCCGCACTCGCCGCGCGGACGCCGCGGATCACCCCCGCGACGGCGTATGTGCTGGGCGTGGTCCATGCTGATCAACGACTGGAGGTGGAGGCGGCCCGCCACGCGTTCAGCAGCAACTGGCCCGATCTCTACCGCTCCGGATGGCTTACCGACCCATGGCTGACTCGCTGAAGAAGGTCCGGCTCAGCAAGGACCCCTCCCCCGTGACCCCCCGGACGGACCGGATCCGCGCGGCCGGCGTGGTGCTGTGGCGACCCGGGCGGGACGACACCGAGGAGCCGGAGCTGGCGCTGGTGCACCGGCCCAAGTGGTTCGACTGGTCCTTCCCCAAGGGCAAGCTGGAGCCCGGCGAGCGCTCCAAGGACGCGGCCCGGCGCGAGGCACTGGAGGAGACCGGGATGCGGGTGGAGCTCTGCTTCCGGCTGCCCACCCAGCGCTACCTGGCGAAGGGGCGGCCCAAGCGGGTCCGCTACTGGGCCGCGATAAGGGTCTGCGGCTCGTTCCAGCCCAACCGCGAGGTGGACCGGCTGGTCTGGCTGCCCGCCTCGGCGGCGCGCCGGCGGCTCAGCTACGACCACGACCGCGAGCTGGTGGACGCCCTGCTCAAGCGCCTGGAAACCGGGCCCTCCTGATCCCTTACACGGCTTTACCCCCTCGTGCTGTCGCCGTGGCGAAACCGTTACTACCGCACGGCGTATCCAGGCGTAGGCCCGAGGTTCACCTCTCGTTCATTTGGGCTGGCCAATCGCTTCACCTGCCCGGCTTAGCGTCCTGGGTAGCGGCGGTCGCGAGACCCCGCGCCACTGTTACGCCTCAGGTCAGAGCCTTCCTCTGGTCTATCGGCACCCAGAAAGGGACACCAAGTGAAGCTCCAGCGGAACGGCCGCACCAAGGCCCTCGCCATCGGCGCCGTGGCGGTCGTCAGCTCGCTGACGCTCGCGGCGTGCGGCTCTGACAACAACAACACGTCCTCCTCGGCCAGCTCGTCGGCCAGCGCCGGCACCTCCGCCACGGCCGCCGCCGACTGCGGCTCGGGCCAGCTGCTCGCCGCAGGCTCCACCGCGCAGAAGAACGCGATGGACGTCTGGGTGCGCAACTTCCAGCAGCAGTGCTCCGGTGTGACGATCAACTACCAGGGCACCGGCTCCTCCGCCGGCCGCGCGCAGTTCCTGGCCGGCAAGATCGCCTTCGCCGGCTCCGACTCGGCGCTGTCCGCCACCGAGGTCGCCAGCTCCGCCTCGGTCTGCACCGGCGGCGGCAAGGCCATCGACCTGCCGATGGCCGGCGGCCCGATCGCGATCGGCTACAACCTCCCGGGTGTCAGCAACCTGGTGCTCAACGCCAGCACCCTGGCGCAGATCTTCTCCGGCAAGATCACGCACTGGAACGACCCCGCCATCAAGGCGCTCAACCCCACCGCCACGCTGCCCAGCATGGCCATCCAGACCTTCCACCGCTCGGACGGCTCGGGCACCAGCGCCAACTTCACCGCCTACCTGAGCGCCGCCGCGCCCAGCGACTGGAGCTACGGCTCCAAGTCCGCGTGGCCCGCCCCCGGTGGCCAGGCCGCGGCCGGCTCCTCGGGCCTCGCCGCCCAGGTGAAGCAGGTCGCCGGCTCGATCTCGTACTTCGAGCTGTCCTACGCCAAGGCCGGCAGCATCTCCACCGCCTCCATCGACACCGGCTCGGGCACCCCCGTCGCCGTGTCCGCCGACGCCGCCGCCAAGGGCCTGGCCGGGGCGACCGTCGTGGGCACCGGCAGCGACCTGGCGCTGAAGCTCAACTACGCCGACAAGACCCCGGGCAACTACCCGATCTCGCTGGTCACCTACGAGATCGTCTGCGACAAGGGCAACAAGGCCGACACCCTGCCGGCGATCAAGTCCTTCTTCAACTACACCGCGAGCGACGCCGGCCAGCAGGCCGCCGCCGGGGCCGGCTACATGCAGCTGCCGGCCGCCATCACGGACAAGGTCAAGGCCGTCATCGCGACCCTGGCCTAGTAGACGGAGCGTTACCGCCCGGGCCTGCTCCCAAGGGGGGAGGGGCAGGCCCGGGCGGTAACCCCATGTCACGGCTCGATCGCCGTGACGCTCGACCAGCGGTACCGCTCGAAACGCGATACCGCTGGAACCGCAGCACCGCTTGAAACGCAGTACCGCACCACCCGCTCGACCCTGAACCGTCCGGTGCACCGCCGCCAGGCGCCCTCCTCGGAGGACGCCACCAGACCGGAGTAATGATGGAGATCCCGAACCACGCCGCCCCCAAGGACGGCCAGCCAGACCCACCGTCCCCGGAGAAGCGCCCGACCGAGACCCTCTCGGGCACACCCGGCAAGAACGGCTCGCGTAACGCGACCCGCGCCGCCGGCAAGGCCAAGACCCGCCTCGGCGACACCGTCTTCTTCAACCTCTCGCGCGGCTCCGGCATCCTGCTGCTGGTCATCATGGCCGCCATCGCCGTGTTCCTCTGCTACCGCTCCTGGAACGCGCTCAGCGTCAACCACGGCAACTTCCTCACCACCGCCGAATGGACCCCGGACAACACCCCGCCGGTCTTCGGCATCGCGGTGCTCGCCCTGGGCACGATCGTCAGCGGCCTGATAGCCATGGTGATCGCGGTCCCGATCTCGGTCGGCATCGCGCTGTTCATCTCGCACTACGCGCCGCGCCGGGTGGCCCAGGTCTTCGGCTACCTGGTCGACCTGCTCGCCGCCGTCCCCAGCATCGTCTTCGGTCTGTGGGGCGCGCTGTTTCTGGTCCCGCACATGGCCGGCGTCAACGCCTGGCTGAACCAGTACTTCGGCTGGACCTACATCTTCAAGCAGCTCAGCCCCGGCAGCGCCGCGCGCTCCATCTTCACCGTGAGCATCCTGCTGACCATCATGATCATCCCGATCATCACCGCCGTCAGCCGCGAGGTGTTCCGCCAGGTCCCGGCGACGCAGGAGGAGGCCGCGCTCGCGCTCGGCGCCACCCGCTGGGAGGTCATCCGCACCTCGGTGATCCCGTTCGGCCGACCCGGCGTGATCAGCGCCTCGATGCTCGGCCTCGGCCGCGCGCTCGGCGAGACCATGGCCGTCGCCGTGGTCCTCTCCCCCAGCTTCGTGATCTCGCTGCACCTGACCGACCCGGGCGGCGGCACCATCGCGCAGAACATCGCCTCCCAGTTCAACGAGGCCTCGGCCACCGGCCGTGACGCGCTGATCGCCTCCGGCCTGGTCCTCTTCGTCATCACTCTGCTGGTCAACGGCGCCGCGCGGATGATCATCGCCCGCCGCAAGGAATACTCGGGGGCGAACGCCTGATGAGCACCTCTCTCACGCAGCGTCCCGCACCGCTGGGCAACACCAAGCTGACCCAGCGCCGGCTGCCCGGGTGGACCCCGGCCGCCGCCGCGGTGGTCGCGATCGCCCTCGGCTCCGGGATCGGCCTGGCCTTCGACATCAGCAGCAGGCTGCAGTGGGGCCTGATGGCGGTGATCATCTTCGTCGCCGGCATGTACGCCCTGTCCGCCGGGGTCGAGGGCCGCCGGCAGGCCAAGGACCGACTGGCCACCAGCCTGGTCTGGGCCGCGTTCATCCTGGCGGTCCTGCCGCTGTTCGGCCTGATCTGGTTCACCGTCGCCAAGGGCATCGGCGTCATCAACGCCAACTTCCTGACCCACTCGATGAACGGCGTGCTGGCCACCGACACCAACGGCGGCCTCTACCACGCGCTGATCGGCTCCCTGGAGCAGGTCGGCCTGGCCACCGCCTTCGCCGCCCCGGTGGGCATCCTGACCGCGGTCTACCTGGTCGAGTACGGCCGGGGCCGGCTGCGCTCCGCGGTCACCTTCTTCGTCGACGTGATGACGGGCGTGCCCTCGATCGTCGCCGGACTGTTCGTCCTCTCGCTCTGGATCATGATCCTCAACATGCCGTTCACCGGCTTCGCGGGCGCCATCGCGCTGGCGATCCTGATGCTCCCCACGGTGGTCCGCTCCACCGAGGAGATGCTCAAGCTGGTCCCCAACGAGCTCCGCGAGGCCAGCCTGGCGCTGGGCGTGCCCAAGTGGCTGACCGTCATCAGGATCGTGCTGCCTACCGCCCTCGGCGGGATCGTCACCGGCGTGATGCTGGCCATCGCCCGCGTCGCCGGTGAGACCGCCCCGGTGCTGCTGCTGGTGTTCGGTTTCGACGGCATCAACGCCAACCCCTTCTCCGGCGCCCAGTCGAACCTGCCGCTGTACGTCTACCAGCAGTACTCGCTGGGCACGGACGCGTCGCAGGCCCGGGCCTGGGGTGGTGCGCTGGTGCTGATCGTCGTGGTCATGCTGCTGAATCTGGTCGCCCGCGGCATCGCCCGCTGGAAGGCCCCGAAGGCCGCGCGCTGACGCGCCGACGGCCCCCACAGACTTCCTGACTTGAGAACGAGAGAACAGACATCATGGCGAAGCGCATCGACGTCAGTGGACTGAACGCCTACTACGGAACCTTCCGGGCCGTCGAGGACATCTCGATGACCGTGGAGCCGCGCTCGGTGACGGCCTTCATCGGCCCGTCCGGCTGCGGCAAGTCGACCTTCCTGCGCACCCTGAACCGGATGCACGAGGTGATCCCCGGCGCCCGGGTCGAGGGCAAGGTCATGCTCGACGACGAGAACCTCTACGGCGGCGGGGTCGACCCGGTCGCGGTGCGCCGCACGGTCGGCATGGTCTTCCAGCGCCCCAACCCGTTCCCCACCATGTCCATCCGCGAGAACGTCGCGGCCGGTCTGCGGCTCAACGGGGTCCGCAACAAGAAGGTCATCGACGAGGCGGTGGAGCGCTCGCTGATGGGCGCCAACCTCTGGAACGAGGTCAAGGACCGCCTGGACCGCCCGGGCGCCGGCCTCTCCGGCGGCCAGCAGCAGCGCCTCTGCATCGCCCGCGCCATCGCGGTCGAGCCCCAGGTGCTGCTGATGGACGAGCCCTGCTCGGCGCTGGACCCGATCTCCACCCTCGCCATCGAGGACCTGATCGGCCAGCTCAAGGAGCGGTTCACCATCGTCATCGTGACCCACAACATGCAGCAGGCCGCGCGGGTCAGCGACCGTACCGCCTTCTTCAACCTCGCCGCGGTCGGCCAGCCGGGTCGGCTGATCGAGATCGACGCCACCGAGAAGATCTTCTCCAACCCGTCGGTCCAGGCCACCGAGGACTACATCTCCGGCCGTTTCGGCTGACAGGAACTCCCCGTGGCGCTGCTAGGCGGTGCCGCCACGGGGGAACCAGGAAGGGCCCGTCCCGGCTGCATGCCGGGGACGGGCCCTTCGCTTGGTTCCGCTCGCCCCGCCGGTGCGGCTCAGCCGATGACCGCCCAGCTGATCCAGAAGACCAGTGCGGCGACCAGCCCGGCGGCCGGCATGGTCAGGAACCAGCCGATGACGATGTTCTTCGCCACGCCCCAGCGCACCGCGCGCACCCGCTTGGTCGCACCCACGCCCATGATGGCCGAGGTGATGACGTGGGTGGTCGAGACCGGCACCTTGTAGGCGTAGGCCGTGACGTACAGGATCGACGCGGCGACGGACTCCGCGGCGAAGCCCTGCGGCGGGTCCAGCTCGATGATCTTCCGGCCCAGGGTGCGCATGATCCGCCACCCGCCGGCCCAGGTGCCCAGCGACAGCACCACCGCGGTGCTGGCCTTGACCCAGACCGGGATACCGGTGCCCGAGTAGTGGCCCGAGATGGTCAGCGCCATCACCACGACACCCATGGTCTTCTGCGAGTCCTGGAGACCGTGGCCCAGCGCCATCGCAGCGGCGGACACCGTCTGCGCCATCCGGAAGTTCCGCTTGGCCCGGTGCGGGTTGGCCTTCCGGAAGATCCACATGATCGCGAGCATCGCCGCGAAACCCAGGATCAGCCCGACGATCGGTGAGGTGATCATCGGGATGACGACCTTGTCCCAGACGCCCATCCAGAACACCTGGGTGCCCCCGGCCAGCGCCGCGCCGACCATGCCGCCGAACAGCGCGTGCGTGGAGGAGGACGGCAGGCCGAAGTACCAGGTCAGCAGGTTCCAGGCGATGGCGCCGATCAGCGCGGCCCAGAGGATCACCATCCCCTTGGTACCGCTGGGGGTGGCGATGATGCCCTTGCTGACGGTCTGCGCGACACCGACGCCGAGGAAGGCGCCGGCCAGGTTCATCACCGCGGCCATCATCAGCGCGGCCTTGGGCGTCAGTGCCCGGGTCGACACCGAGGTGGCGATGGCGTTGGCCGAGTCGTGGAAGCCGTTGGTGTAGGCGAAGCCGAAGGCCACGCCGACGACCAGGACCAGTCCGAGCGTGTTCACGTAGCTCAGGACTCCTTGACGGCGATGGTCTCCACCGTGTTCGCCACATGCTCGAACGCGTCGGCGGCCTCCTCCAGCACGTCCACGACCTGCTTGAGCTTGAGCACCTCGATGGCCTCGTACGCACCGCTGAACAGGTGGGCCAGCAGCTTGCGGTGGATCTGGTCCGCCTGGTTCTCCAGCCTGTTCACCTCGATCCAGTACTCGGTCAGGTTGTCCATGGTGCGCAGGCTCGGCATCGCGGCGGCGGTCAGCTCGGCGGCCCGCGCCAGCACCTCGATCTGCTGCTCGATGCCCTTGGGGAGGGTCTCGATCTCGTAGAGGACGACCAGGTCGACGGCCTCCTCCATGTAGTCCATGACGTCGTCCAGCGAGGACGCCAGGGCGTAGATGTCCTCCCGGTCAAAGGGCGTGATGAAGGAGGAGTTCAGCTGGTGGAAGATCGCGTGGGTCGTGTCGTCGCCTGCGTGCTCGGCGGCACGCATCCGTTCGGCGAGTTCAGGACGTGCTGCGACGTCTGCGCCGAGCAGTTCCAGCAGGAGCTTCGAGCCGGCCACGATATTGTTCGCCGAGGCGGCGAACATGTCGTAGAAGCTCGTCTCCCGGGGGGTCAGACGAATACGCACAAAGGTCTCCGAAGTACAGGGTGCGGTCGAGGCGATGCTAGGCGCTCTGTGTTGCTCCCGCGCCCACCGGGGTGACAGCGTCGGCACTTGTGCCCTTGTGCTCATCCTTGCGCACGGACCGTCACCGTGCCGCTCAGAGATTGTGCCCCATCAGTGTGACGGATGCCCGGCTGACGCGCTGCCCCCTGTGCGCCGGGCATTGCGCCCTACCATGGGTTGGTGGCAGCAGAAGCGGTGGAACAGAGTCCCGTCGACCAGCAGGGTCCCGTCGATCCGCAGGGTCCGGGTGACCAGCGGAGTCCGCACGGTCCGCACGGGTACAGCTCGCAGCGCGACGCACACGTCAAGCGGCTGCGGCGGATCGAGGGTCAGGTCCGAGGACTGCAGCGGATGGTGGAGGAGGACGTCTACTGCATCGACATCCTCACCCAGGTCTCGGCCAGCACCAAGGCCCTGCAGGCGTTCGCACTCAGCCTGCTGGAGGAGCACCTGCGGCACTGCGTCGCCGAAGCCGTCGCCGAGGGCGGACCGGAGGGGGACGACAAGGTCGCCGAGGCCACCGCCGCCATCGCCCGCCTGCTCAGAACCTGACGGCGCTCCACAGGACGCCGTTCCACAGGACGCCGTTCCACAGGACGCCGTTCCAGAAGTCGGACCCGTCCCACCTTCCGACGCTGTGACGGCGGCGGCTCAGGGAGTGGGCTCCTCGCCGCGCTGCGCGGGGCTGCGCTGCGGGGGAACGTGCGGTTCGTCCCCGCCGACCCGGAGGACCTCGTCGATGCGGTCGTTCGACAGACGCTCGAAGGGGGTGGCCGCAGCGGCGATGATCAGGTCGCTGTACAGGTCGATCTCCGCGAGGGCCACGGGGTCGTGCGCAGCCACACGAACCACCTCCTCGTGACGGGTAGTCGACTCCTTACAGAGTAGGCAGCGCGAAGGGGGCGTGCATGGCACGTCTGGGCCATTTAACAGACCCCCCGTTCGAGGCACGGACTAGTTGGACGACGAGGCTCCGTACACGTCCTTGGACGCGGGCACGGCGACCGTGACCGGGCTGCCGAAACCGGAGAAGTCCGTCTCGGAGACCACCACCACCTGGTCCTTCGGCGCCGTGGACCCGGCCACCCCGGCGAAGGTGAAGGTCTCCACGATCCGGTTGATCCGGCCGTGCTGGTCCAGCCAGACCTCGTAGGGCACCTGCTTGACGGTGAAGGTATGCCCCGCCAGGGCCAGACCGGCGGCCGCTCCGCCACCCGTCGCGGCGGCGGCCTTGGCCAGGTCGAGCGTGCCGGTGTAGTGCTTCAGGAGCACCCCGTTGACGGTCTCGGTGCCGACGGCCTTCGCCGTCAGCGCGCCGCGCAGCGCGTTGGCCGCCGAGGCCGGGTCGGTGGCACCGCTGCTGACCAGGTTGCCGTCGGCCAGCTGCTGCACGCCGACCTGCAGCCACTTCCCGGGCGGCACCTTCTTCGCGCCGCTGTTCTGCATGTAGATCACACCGGGGCCGACGATCTCCACCAGCACCTTCCCCGGGGTGCTGCCGCTGGCCGGGATGGTGACGTTCATCCGGCCCAGACGGCTGGTGTAGTTGTAGACGGCCGAACCGTGCAGGGTCATCTTCTTCGCGGCGGACGCGGACTCCAGGGTGGAGCTGTCCTGGACCGAGCCGGTACGGCCGGTGATGTCCGCCGCCGCGCGGACCGCGGTCAGCGGGTCGGCGGCCAGGCTGTCGGCGGAGCTGCTCTTCACCGCGTCCGTCGTGGCGGACCCGGAGCAGCCGCTCACCAGCAGACCGGCTGAGGCGGCGGCGACCACCAACGCGGCACGGACCTGTCCCGGACGACTCACCACGGCTGTACCACCACTCCCTCGGACAACACCCGGTTCCGGGCTTGACCGGACTAACGAGGCAATGTGGCGTGAGTTACGTCATCCGGTGCAATCCGGTGTGCCGAACTCCACAGCTGTTCGGGTTACCGTCGTTGCTGTGGACAGCGATCTGACCGACCCGGCGGCCCCGGCCACCGCGGGCCTCGGCAGCGGCAGTGTCGGCGGAGGTGGCGGCCACGAGATCAGCGTCAGCGAGCGCGGGGCCTTCAGCACCGCGCGGTGCAGCTGCGGCTGGATCGCCCCGGCCCGCCGCTCCCGCGACAAGGCGCGGCGCGACGCGGCCGAGCACCTGGGATGACAGGCTGAGCCGACCAGGGTGAACGCCGGCGTCTGCACCGGGAGTCCGCGGGCCGGCGGGAGAGCGCGTGAACCGGCGGGCGGCCTTCCGGCGTCCCCCTGCGTGAGCGCCTCAGGCAGTGCGGCGCCGAGGCACTGAGGAGTCGGTCGGCACATGGGCGAAACCAGCGGTTCCACCTCGCGGCGGACGGTGCTGCGCGCCGGAGCGGTGGCCGCGGTGGCCGCCGGTCTGGCCTCCTGTTCCGGCGGGACGAAACCGACCGCCGCCCCCTCGTCCACCCCCTCGTCCACCGGCTCGGGCACCCCACCCACCGGTTCCCCGAGCACCGCGCCGTCCGCGTCCTCGTCCGCCGGAGCCGCCGACTGGGCGGCACTCGGCAAGGACCTCGACGGGACGCTGATCCGGCCGGGCGACAGCCGCTACGCCTCCGCACACCGGCTGTTCCAGCCGCGGTTCGACTCGCTGCAGCCCAGCGGCGTGGCCTATGTCGCCGGGGCGCACGACGTGGCCACCTGCCTGACCTTCGCACAGCGGTACGGGATCCCGGTGACCGCGCGTAGTGGCGGCCACAGCTACGCGGGCTGGTCCTCGGGCAGCGGGCTGGTCCTGGACGTCGGCAAGCTGGCCGCCGTCAGCGGCGGCCCGGGCGGGGCCACCGTCGGCGCCGGCGCCAGGCTCATCGACGTCTACACCGGGCTGGCCGGACAGGACGTCACCGTCCCCGCCGGGAGCTGCCCCACCGTGGGCGCGGCCGGGCTGACCCTCGGCGGCGGCATCGGCGTGACCGGCCGGGCCTACGGCCTGACCTGCGACAGCCTCACCGGCGCCGAGATCGTCACCGCCGACGGGAAGATCCGCCAGGTCGGCGCCGACAGCGACGCCGACCTGTTCTGGGCGCTGCGCGGCGGGGGCGGCGGCAACTTCGGCGTCGTCACCTCGCTCTCGTACCGGACCCACCCGGCGGCCGACTGCGCGTACGCGTTCCTGTCCTGGCCCTGGTCCCGGGCGGCGGAGGTGGTACGGGCCTGGCAGGCCTGGGCGCCGTCCGCGCCGGACGCCCTCTGGGCCGACCTGCACCTGCTGGCCTGGGCCGACGGCCGGCTGCAGATCGGCAGCACGGTCACCTACCTCGGACCGCAGAGCGAGCTGGCCACCCTGATCGACCAGCTGGGCGCCGCCCCCGCCTCGACCTCGCTGCACAGCCGCTCCTACCTGGAGACGATGCAGGTGATGGGCGGGGTGTCCGGTTGGTCGCAGTCGGCCGCGCACCTGCCCGGCGGCCTGCCGGGGCAGACCCCGGACGGCCGGGTGGCCCGCGAGTCGTACGGTGCGCGCTCCGACATCGTCACCGCTCCGCTGCCGGACGCGGGCATCGCCGCCCTGGTCGCGGCGGTGGAGCGGTACCCGAGGACCGGGCCGCAGGGCGGCAGCTCGGGCGTCGCCTTCGACGCGCTGGGCGGCGCGATCAACCGGGTCGGAGCGGGGGACACCGCCTTCGTGCACCGGGACGGGCTGTTCACCGCGCAGTACACCGCCAACTACCCGTCAGGCGTCGTCGGCGGCACCGGCGCGGACCGCTCCTGGTCCTGGCTGAACGCGGTCTGGGGCGCCATGCGCCCCTACACCAGCGGGCAGGCCTACCAGAACTACGTCGACCCGACCCTCACCGACTGGGAACAGGCCTACTACGGCACCAACGCGCCCCGGCTGCGCCAGGTGAAGCGCAGCTACGACCCGACCGGCCTGTTCCGCTTCCCGCAGAGCATTCCACTCGCCTCGTAGGACAAGAGGTTCCGGCCGCCCGATGCCGGGTCCCGGCGGCCGCGTGACCCGGCCGGCGGGGCCTCAGGCAGCGAGGTCGCGGGCGGGGGTGTCGTCACCGTCGTCGTTACCGCTGCCGTCGTCGTTGCCACTGCCGTGACGGCTTCCGGAGACCGGGGCCGGGTCCCGGCGCAGTGCCGCGCGGGGGGCCCGGATCAGTGGGGCGGCGGCGGTGCGGGAGACCGAGTGGGCCAGCGGGACCAGGACCGCCATCGCGATCGGGGCCAGCAGCAGCACCGTGGCGGTGCCGAGGGCGTAGCCGCCGATGACGTCGCTGGGGTAGTGCACACCCATGAACACCCGCAGGAATCCCTCGACGGCGGCCAGGCCGAGGGCGAGGGTGCCGAAGCTGCGGTGGATCAGGAAGATGCCGACCGCGAGGGCCATGGTGAAGGTGGCGTGGTCACTGGCGAAGGAGCCGTTGGCCTGATGGCTCATCAGCAGGTCGAGCTGGCCCGGGTGGGCGACGAACGGCCGGTCCCGCTGGACCATGGCCCGCACCGGGACGTTGAGGACCAGCGCGATGCCGCCGCCCAGTCCCGCCCAGAGCACCCCGGCGACCGCGCCGGGGGCGTCCGACTGACGGCGCGCCCACAGCCAGGTCGCGAACAGCAACACGATCGACGCCAGCGGAACGCCGTACTCGCCGAGGAAGCCGAGCAGCGAGTCGACGGCGGAGGGGAGATGGCGGGCCACACCGTTGATGTCGGAGACCAGCGTCCAGTCGATCGATCCGCCACCATCAGCCAGCAGCAGCGCCGTCACGGCACACCTCCGATTTCGCCTTCGCCACGCGTACACAGGATCCCGGCCGCCGGGGCTCCGGTACGACAGGATCAAGTGTCCTCTTGCCGCAACGGGCACAACGCCGCGAATCACCCATACCGTTCCGTTGACGAAGGAAGTTATCGGAACGTAACGCTTCGCTCACCGGGTCCTCACAAGCCCGCGCCGGACCGTCAGTGGGCGGCGGGCGCCGCGCCGTTGGCGATGGTTCCGTCGGGCTGGCGCGAAGGCAGCGAGGAGGCGCCGCCGGCGGTGACCCGGGTGGCGCCGAAGTAGTCGCCCTCGGAGTCGATCGAGTCGTAGCGGATGACCGCACCGGTGTGCGGGGCGTTGATCATGTAGCCGCCGCCGATGTAGATGCCGACGTGGTGGATCTGGGCCGGGTCGTGCGGATCGTGTGAGAAGAAGACCAGGTCCCCGGGCTGGAGCTGACTGCGGGTCGGATGCGGGCCGGCGTACCACTGGTCGGCCGCGACCCGCGGGAGGGTGATGCCCACGCTGGCGTACGCCGCCTGGGTCAGCCCGGAGCAGTCGAACTGGTAGTTCTGCGAGGCCAGACCCTCACCGCCCCAGAGATACGGCGTACCGAGCTTGGTCTGCGCGTAGTAGATGGCCCCGGCGGCCTGGGCGGAGAAGCTGATCGGCGCGGTCGCGGTGAAGGACTGCGCGAGCGTGGTGATCGACTTCACGTAGTTCTGCGTCTCGGCGTACGCGGGCACCCCGTTCGCACTGATGACCGCGTACGGGCCCGCGTTGTACGCGGCGAGCATGTTCGCCGAGTGGTCGCCCGGGACGTTCCTGGTGTCCTTGGCGAGCTGGCAGTCGTAGGAGGCCATCGAGGGGATCGCGTCGGCCGGGTTCCATACCGACGGGGTGTGCGTGTGGGTCGGGTCGATGCCGTAGCTGGCCCAGGTCGCGGGCATGAACTGGGCGATGCCCTGAGCTCCCACGGGGCTGGTGACATTGGGGTTGAAGCCGCTCTCCTGCCTTATCTGCGCCGCGAGCAGAGGCGGCGTCAGCTCCGGGCAGAGGGTTCCCCACTGTTGTACGAGTGAGGTGTAGGCGGCGGGCACGGTGTTCGGTGCGAGCTGGACGTTGCCCTGGGCCTGGGCGATCGAGCCGGCCGCGGAGTAGGTGCCGATGACGAGGAAGAGGACCATGCCGAGGGCGGCCACGCCGCCACCGCCGACCAGAGCCAGCGCCCGACGGGCCGTCATGTGCCGGATCCGGAGACGACGCGGAATGGCTCAGATCCGATGGCTGCGGCGACGGCGCACGGGTGGCGAAGCGGAGAAGGTGTCGTACGCATATGCCACCTGTCCATGCTTCGAGTGCCCTCGGATGCCCCCGTAGAGTCTGGACCAGGGCGTTGCTCTGCGCAATCACTGGTGATACACACGGTAAGCGATAGGCTCATCCGAGCGGCTACAGGACCCATAAGGCCCAATGCTGGCACCTGTGGCGCACAACTCATCCAGGTTCACCGGGAAACCTGGCGAAAGTGGCCAAGTCGACTTCGGATCTGGCCAACAATAGGGCCGGGCCCTACACCACGGCCGGGTGTGGGACTTTGAATGATGATCAGGTAGGTGGTTGCTGTGTTTCTGAGTGCCGGTAAGGGTGACATCAACACCATCATCGGAGGTATCGCCCCGAACTGGGGCCCCTTCGCGAGTCTGGGCACGGAGGCCCGGACGATGGTGGAGGTCGTGATGGCCGTCGCCATCCTGGGCTGTCTCGCCATCGCCATCTGGGGCGCGGCGAAGCAGCGCATCGGTGCCACGGCACTGCGGGACACCTTCAGCGCGGAGCAGGGGAAGGGACTGATCGTCGCCGGTTTGACCGGCGTGTTCATCATCGGATCACTCGGTACGTTGTTCACCATTGTGTACGGGATGGCGATCTGATCATTCGTCTGATCGGCTGATCCCCTCCCACACCCCGCGTACCGGTTCGGCAACACCCTCCCCACGGGCCGCCATCCGGGTGACACCCTTTCAACTCCATCCACCTACCCATGCCCACCCTCGTCCCAAGGGGGCCGCTGTGTCCGTGCCCGACGACCAGCCGCACACGCGTACCCGGTATCCGGCCGGGGAGCAGTCGCCTGCGCCGCAGCCCGCCGGGCTGCGCTCCGTGCGGGTGCTTGTCGCCGTGCTCGGGGCGGTCGTGGTGCTGGTGGTGGCGCTGGCGGTGCTGAACCGCACCGGCGGGAGCAGCACCCCGCCCGCGACGGCGGGGGGGACGTCCGTCGACGGCGGCGGGAAGGCCACCGCGCCCAGCGGGACGCAGCCGGTGACCACCACCCAGGACGGCATCGCCACCGGCTTCCCCCACACCGACGAGGGCGCCCAGTCCGCCGCGGTGAACTACGCGGTGGCGCTGGGTTCTAGCGACATGTACACCGAATCGAGTCGGCACAGCATCGTCACCACAGTGGCGGACCCCTCATCCCTGACAAAGCTGCTGGGACGCTTCGATCCCTCCTACACGGCTCTCGCCTCCAAGCTCGGGCTCAAGAACGGCCAGGGACCGGACGGAACGACGTTTGTCTCCCGCACGATCCCTGTCGGCACCAAGAGCGACGCATACACCAGCGACCAGGCAACAGTGCAGGTCTGGAGCAACTCGATCGGTGGCCTGGCAGGCCAGGGGTCCACCAGTCCCGTCACCGAATACTGGTCCACACTGACACTCACTCTCCAGTGGGTGAACAGTGACTGGAAGGTCACAGACTTCGCCCAGGTCGACGGGCCCACGCCGGTCAGCGGAAACCAGGCGGCCTCCAGCGCCGATGCAATCTCCAACGCTGTCACGTCGTTCGGGGGGTTCCGCTATGCCCGCTAGTCTCCGCAGAGTCGCCCGGCTGAGCGGTGCGCTTGCCGGCGTGCAACTCGTTGTTCTGTCGCTCGCCAACAGTGCGTTCGCGGCACCGACCCCGAGCCCCAGCGCGACGGCGAACTGCAATGGTCTGTTCGGGCTGGCCAAGAGCATGTGCGACCAGGGCAACGCCACCGGGAACACCTCACCTCTGCCGAGCGCAGTGGACCCGCTTCAGTCGTTGGCAAACAGCTGCGCCACCGCCGCGGCCTGGGTGGTCCGCAAGCTGTCCGACGGGATCAACTCCACCACCAACGTCGACTTCACCAACCCGTCGTTCCTCAAGCAGTACGCCGTGGTCTTCGCCGCGTCGACGTTCCTGACGCTGATCCTCTGGCTTCTCGCCGTGGCCAAGCGCGCGGTCCGTGGCGCGCCCCTGCACCAGGCCATCGGGGAGGCCGTCGGGTTCCTCTGGCTGACCGTCATCGCCTCCGCGTTCACCCCGCTCGTCCTCTACACCGTCGTCAGCGCCACCGACGGCATCACCAGCGCCATCGCGGCCGGTACCAAGACCGACACCACCTCCTACCTCGGGACCTTCGCCGACACCCTGACCAAGGGTGACCTCGGCGGCGGCCCGATCATCCAGGTGCTGGTCTCCCTGGTGGCGATCCTCGCCGCCGCCGTGCTCTGGCTGGAGATGCTGATCCGGGCCGCGATGCTCTACGTCGGGGCGCTGCTCGGCACCGCCGTGTACGCCGGGCTCGTCGACAAGCAGCTGTGGAAGCACGTCCGCCGCTGGGCCGGGCTGATGGTCGCCGTCGACCTGATCAAACCCGTGATCGTGATCATTCTCGGGCTGGCCGGGGCCATCGCCTCCAACGCCGGGGCCAACGACGCCTTCTCCACCGTCCTCGCCGGACTGGCGATCCTCGCGCTGTCCATCTTCGCCAGCACCGCGATCTACCGCTTCGTCCCCGGCTTCGGTGACGACATGGCCGCCATGCGCCACGCCAGGGCCTCCGCCGTGAGCGCCGGGTCGGCCGTCGTCAACGGGCCGGCGAACTTCATGAAGCAGGGCATCAACACCCACGCCGGACGCGAGTCCGAACAGGCCGGTGGCGCCCAGGCCCGTGGCGGCGCCGGGGGCGGCAGCGTCCAGCCGGGCATCGCCGCGCACGGTGCGCGCACCGCCAAGGCCGGACCTCCCGCGCAGTCGACCGCCGGTGACAAGACCCCCGCCAGTACCAGCACGCGCAGCAATCAGGGAGGCCGAGGATGACCACCCAGCCCGTCGGCGGCTACCGCCGTACGTATCTGATCGGGAAGGCCAAACCCAACGCGGTCGTCGGCAAGAACCGCGAGAGCGGCGAGGTCTTCCTGATCATCTTCGGGGCGTTCCTGGGCATGATGTGGGGCATCCTGGTCCCCGCGCTGTCGCTCAGGCTGCTCGGGCTGGTCGCGTTCCCGCTGATCGCCTTCGCGGTCGTCTACCTCCCCTACCGCAAGCGGACCATCTACAAGTGGGCGGAGATCAACCGCACCTACCGCCGCACGGTCCGCTCCGCCGCGTTCTACAAGTCCACCGCCATGGAGGCCGGGACGCGCCTGGACGGGGAGGAGGTCGAGGTCGGGTCGCCGCCCGGGATCGGCCGGATCCGCTGGCTGGCTGCGCCGTTCGGGCCGGACGAGGTGTCGGTGCTGCTGCACCTCACCCGCAGGACCGTCACTGCGGCCATCGAGATCGAGGGCCCCGGCGTCGGGCTGCGCGACTCGGAGGACCAGGAGGCCCTGGTGGACCGCTTCGGCACGCTGCTGAAGCACGTCGCCAACGGCGACGGCTTCGTGACCCGGATCCAGATGCTGGCCCGCACCCTCCCCGCCGACCCGGACGCGCACGCCAAGGACGTGGCCCGGCGCGGCGACCCGGATTCGCCGGAGTGGCTCAAGGACTCCTACGAGCAGCTCCAGTCGATGGTGTCCACCTCCTCGGAGCAGCACCGCGCCTACCTGGTCGCCTGCATGCCCTACACCCGCGAGCTGGCCGCCGAGGCACACGCCGTCGGGCGCACCTCGCGGGGCCGCGCCCGGGGCGACGAGGGCCTCGCGGCGGTGATGGCGCGCGAGCTGACCGACATCTGCGCCCGGCTCGCCGAGGCCGACATCCGGGTCCGGCAGCCGCTGGGGCAGGCCCGGCTGGCCTCGCTGCTGCACTCCATGTACGACCCGGACCACCAGATCGATCACATCCAGGCGATGTCCAAGCGCAACGCCTGGCCGGCCGAGCTTGACGCCACCCACCCCAACTTCCTGCAGGCCAAGACCCGCGAGTCGGCCACCAGGGAGCCGTGGTGCCACGCCACGGCCTGGGTCAAGGAGTGGCCGCTGACCCCCGTGGGCGTCAACTTCCTCGCCCCGCTGCTGGTGCACACCCCGGACGTGATCCGTACCGTCGCCGTGACCATGGACCTGGAGCCCACGGACGTGGCCATCGAGCGGATGCTGACCGAGAAGACCAACGACGACGCCGAGGCCAACCGCCAGGCGAAGATGAACCGCACCGTGGACCCCCGCGACGCCGCCCACAGCGGTCGCGTGGACCAGCGCGGCGAGGACCTCGCCTCCGGAGCGGCGGGCGTGAACCTGGTCGGCTACATCACCGTCAGCTCCCGTACGCCGGAGGCGCTCGCCCGGGACAAGCGCACCATCCGGGCGTCGGCGGGCAAGAGCTACCTCAAGCTGGAGTGGTGCGACCGCGAGCACCATCGGGCCTTCGTCAACACCCTGCCCTTCGCGACCGGCATCCGCCGCTAACTCGCTCACCACCACTCTCCGGAGGCAACCGCATGCCAGGACCTGTGGGCGGCCTGACTGACGCCTTCACGAGCCTTCTCTTCGGCAAGAACGAGACCACCAGGCTGCCCGTCCGCACCTCCACCGGCCAGGCCCAGGCCGTCTACCTGCCCACCGCCGCACCCGGCCTCGGCGACTCCGGTGTGATCATCGGCCGTGAGGTCTACAGCGGCAAGGGCTACGTCTACGACCCCTTCCAGCTCTACGGGCAGCAGCTGCCGGCCCCGCACTGGCTGGTCCTGGGCGAGTCGGGCAACGGCAAGTCCGCGCTGGAGAAGACCTACGTGCTGCGGCAGCTGCGGTTCCGCGACCGGCAGGTCGTGGTGCTGGACGCCCAGGGCGAGGACGGCGTCGGCGAGTGGAACCTGATCGCGCGGGCGCTGGGGATAACTCCGGTCCGGCTCGACCCGCAGGCCGCCCTCAACGGCGGCGTCAAGCTCAACCCGCTCGACCCGGCGATCACCACCACCGGGCAGTTGGCACTGCTCCGGACCATCATCGAGGTCGCGATGGGGCGCGCCCTGGACGAGCGGGCCGGCTTCGCGCTGAAGGCCGCGCACGCGTTCGTCATCGCGCAGCGGACCGACCGGCAGCCGGTGCTCGCCGACATCATCGACACGCTGCGCTCCCCCAACACCGACGCGATCGACCCGCTGGGCGTCTCGCTGGCGGACATCCAGACCTGGGGCCTGGATGTCGCCCTGGTGCTGGACCGGCTGGTCGACGGCGACCTGCGCGGCATGTTCGACGGGCCGACGACGACCGACATCGACCTCGACGCCCCGCTGATCGTCTTCGACCTGTCGCACATCGACCGCAACTCCATCGCCATGCCGATCCTGATGGCCATCGTCGGGGTGTGGCTGGAGCACACCTGGATCAGACCGGACCGCAAGAAGCGGATCTTCCTGGTCGAGGAGGCCTGGCACATCATCAACTCGCCCTTCGTGGCGCAGCTGTTCCAGCGGCTGCTGAAGTTCGGGCGACGGCTGGGGCTGTCCTTCATCGCGGTCGTCCACCACCTCTCCGACGTGGTGGACGGCGCGGCCGCGCGCGAGGCCTCGGCGATCCTGAAGATGGCCTCCACCCGGACCATCTACATGCAGAAGGCCGACGAGGCGCGGGCCACCGGGAAGGTACTGGGCCTGCCGCGCTGGGCGGTGGAGATCATCCCGACGCTGTCGCCGGGTATCGCGGTCTGGGACGTCAACGGGAACGTCCAGGTCGTGAAACACCTGATCACCGAGCACGAACGCCCGCTCGTCTACACGGACCGGGCGATGACGGAGGACGCGATCATCGAACGCACACGGGCTTCGCAGCAGCTCGCGGACGACCCGGCGGCGTGAGGCCGATGTCGAGCCCGCGCAGCCGCGAACCCCGCCCCCGCTACCCGGGCGCCCCCGCCGCGCCGGGCCCCGACCCGTACCGCGCGGGCGGGCCCGGCCGGCCGACCGGGCCGGTCCGGCGCGGAATCCCGGACGGCGCGATCATCGGCCTGCTGGGAACGCTGCTCGGGACGACCACGCTGGTGTGGCTGTCGACCGCACTGGGCGGGCTGCTGACCCATGGCCATCTCCCGCATCCGTTGCCGTTCGGCGGGACGCCGACCGCGATCCGGCATCTGGCGACCTCGCCGAACGACCTGCCGGGAGCCTGGCCGGGAACGGCCCCTGCCGAACTGCCGTCGCCCTTTGCCTTCTGGACGACGTTCTTCGTGCTGCTGGCGCTGCTGATCGCACTGGCGCTGACGATACTGACGGCCTGGACCCGCCTCCGCGCCGCACGGGCCGCCGCCGAGAACGCCCCGTGGCGCGAGGCCGACAACCGCGAGCTGCACGGCGCCGCCAGCCGCGCGATGCAGGGAACGCAGGACCGCGACGGGTACGGGGTCGAGGACGGCGCCGCGTACGGAGAGGGGGACCGCGAGCCGCACGGGGCGGACGACCGCACGGGGTACCGACCGGAGCACCGCGACGTGCACGGGCCCGAGGGCAGCGACGTGTACCGGGCGGACGACCGCGCAACGTACCCGGCGGAGGACCGCCCGCGCTCCCGGGCACGGGACGAGGCAGCGCCGCCGGTGACGCGGAGCCGGTCCGAGCGCGCCCCACAGCCCCCGGCAGGCGGGGCGCCGGCACCCGCGTCGGCCGCCCCGGAGGGTCCCGCCGCGCCCGGCGACCCCCTCGCGCCCACCGTGCCCGCCACCGTCGGCCCCGCCGCCGGCAGCGCGCGCTTCGCCTTCCCCGCCGGCACCACCTGCCTGCTCGTCCCGGATCCCGCCGCGGCAGCGGCCAAGCGGGAACTGCTGCAGCGGGCCATCGAGGCAGCCACCGGACCGCTCCTCGTCGTCACCGACGACCCCCTGCTCTGGGCGGCCCGCCCCCCGCACCGCGACGCGCGCCTCTACGACCCGCTGCGCCTGGTCGACACCGACACCGGTGACAACGGTGCGGACCTCCGGGTCCGCTGGGCGCCGCACAGCCGGTGCGAGGACCCCTCGGTCGCCACCTCGCGCGCCCGCGCACTGCTCGCCCCGACCGGGCGCGGCGGCACGTCCCAGGCCGAGAAGACCATCCAGGAGACCGCGCAGACCCTGCTGCGCTGCTGGCTGCACGCCGCAGCACTGGACGGCAGGCCGTTCCGCCACGTGCACCGCTGGGCCCAGGGGACGGCCCGGCAGGAGGCCGCCGCCATCCTCCGCAGCGCCGACCCGCACGCCGTCGCCGACGGCTGGGGCGGCGAGCTGGAAGCCGTCCTCACCCATGCCACCGAACTGCGCGACGCCGCACTCGACCGCATCCTCGCGGCACTTGACGCCCTGTCGGAACTGCAGGTGCAGCAGGCCTGCACGCCGAGCCCGGCAAACAGCGGCCTCGAGGTGGAGTCAATCATCCGCGATCGGGGAACCCTCTATCTGATGGGCCGTGCAACCGAGTCCCGCGTCAGTCGTCCCGAGGACACCGACGCCCGGGGCTCGGCCGTCCCCGCCCGCCGCAGCGCGATGCCGCTCCTGGCCGCGCTTGTGGAAGACGTGGTCGAGCACGGCCGGCGCGTGGCCGTACGGTCATCCTCCGGTCGGCTCGACCCACCACTCCTCTGCGTCCTGGACAGCGTCGCCGCTGTCGCGCCCTTCCCCGGCCTGCCCGAACTGATGGCACGCGGCGGGCCACTCGGCCTGGACGCGATAGCGGTGCTCCGCTCCCCGGAACAGGTCCGCTTCCGCTGGGGCGACCGCGCCGTCCACAGCCTGTGGACAAACGCGGACGCGCGCGCCCTGCTGGGCCCGGTCCCGGCGGCCGAGGTGGCAGGGCTGCTCGGAGCTCTGCAGTCGAGCCCGCCCGCCGGGCACGGCAGCGGGGACGGCCATGGTCCCGCCACTGCCGACGGGGCCGGGACCGCCGCCGGGCACACGGCTCTGAGCAGCGAGGATCTCTTGCTGCTGGCCGGTCGGAACGCCGCACAACGCTTCCGTATAGTCAGTCCTCCGACCACCGACCCGGCCGTAGGCTCTGGAGGTCGCACGTCGCGGCGCTGACGAGGGGGACCTGCAACACATGAGCAACAACAGGGGCTGGGGACAACCGGGCTGGGGACAGCCCGGCTGGGGACAACCGGGCTGGGGCATACCCGGCGGCGGACCCGGCTACCCGGGCCCGCCCCCGTGGGGTGTACCGCGGCCGCCCAAGCCGGGCGTCATCCCGCTGCACCCGCTCGGCTTCAGCGAGATCGTGGGCGGAGTCTTCGCCACCGTCAAGCGCTACCCGAAGGCCCTGTTCGTCCCGCTGCTCCAGGTCGCCCTGCCCGCCCTGCTGCTCTGCGCCGGATACGGCGGCATCGCCTACGGCTCCCTGCACAGCATCTACGAGCAGACCCGGCACAGCAGCACCACCACCGCGCAGGGCCTGACCATCACCGCCTTCGTCCTCGGCGGCCTGCTGGTACTGCTGCTGACCCTGTTCGCCATCACCGTCGCCGGCTCGACCACCAGCACCGTGGTGCTGCGTTACGCCGTCCTCGGCCGGCCGGTGACCACCCGTGAGGTCTGGCGGGAGTCCCGACCACGCCTGGGGCGGGTCGCCGCGGACATGGTGCTGGTCATCGCGGTGGGGGTCGGCATCGTGATCGCCTCCATGCTGCCCAGCCTGGTGGTCGGAGTCATCACGCACAGCCTGGCCTCCCTGCTGCTGCTCCTGCTGATGCTGCCGGCCTTCGGCCTGGTCCTCTACGTCCAGGTGCGACTGGTTCTGATCGTGCCCGTCGCGGTCCTGGAGGACCAGCGGCCGGTCGCCGCACTGCGCCGGGCCTGGTCGCTCAACCAGGGCGCCTGGCTGCGCAGTTTCGGCATCCCCTACGTGATCGGCCTGATCGGATCGTTCGCCGGTCAGATCATCACCCTGCCCGCGGGGATCATCGGCGCCTTCCCGCTGATCCAGCACGGCTCCCAGCTGGGCACCCCCGGCGCGCATCCCGGCATCGGCGACCTGCTCTGGCTCTACACCTGCCTCGGCATCTCCGGCGCCGTCGTCTTCGTCCTGACCTTCCCGCTCACCCCGCTGGCCAACGGTCTGCTGTACATCGACCGCCGGATCCGCCGCGAGAGCCTGGATGTCGCCCTGCTCGACGCCCACGCGGCATACGTCCAGAGCAGCACAGCCCCCGCGGGCACCACCACAGCCCGGGCCCCGGTTCAGGACAGCACCGCCCAGGAGAATCCCGTCCAGGAGGATGGCGTCCCAACCGACACCGAGCCGGCCCGGACCGAGCCGGAAATTGCCGACTCCGACGGCTCTGACCTGGAGACATGACGCATCGACAGGTGCCTGGCATGACAAATGTCCTGCCGTTGTCAGGATGCCTGTGTCTGCCGCCCCGACCCCCCGCTGCGCGAAGCTCATACCTGTCGGCAGGACGCCGATCAGCAGTGAGCAGGCAGCAGCCAGGGGGCGACCACCATGAGCATCACCACCGCGTTCCGGATCCCGACAGTCGGCACGAAGGGGGCCGGCATCGAGCGGACCGGCTTCGCGCCGGAACAGGGACCGGACCTCAGCGGGATCAAGCCGCTCTCGCCGTGGTTCTTCGTCTTCGAGGGGCTGATGAGTGGCGCCTACGACATCACCAGGCTCAACCCGAACGCCTGGATGGTGCTGTCGGGCCTCGGCCTGGTCAACATGCTCGTCGGACTGACCGTGCTGGGCAAGCGCCGCAAGCTCGTGCGGACCATGCTGAAGAACAGCCGCACCCGCAGCATCCTGGTCGCCCTGATCGGGCTGCGCGTCGGGGTGCATGTACTGCTCGGCCTGCTGGGTGCACAGGTCACCACCACCGCCGGACATCTGGTGCTGGCGGTCCTGATGACCGGCGCCACCGTCGGGCTGATGTGGTTCGACCAGCGCGTCACCTTCCGCGCTCTCGGCCTCAGCCTCGCGCGCTGACCGGTGCCGGCTGCGGCACCCAGCGCCGTACGGCAGCGGCCGCCAGGAGGGTCGCCACGGCGAGGGAGCCCCACAGCGCCGCCTGACCCCACGCCAGGAGGACAGTGAGTACCGCCGGGGAGGCCGCGAGGCCGATACCGCTGGACAGCTGGAACCGGGACAGCGCGCGGCCGAGCTGGGCCGGCTCGGTGGTGGCCACGATCAGCGCGGTGGCGCTCCCGCTGTACATGATCTCCCCAGCGGTGTAGAGCACCGAGACCAGCGCGATCCCGGCACCCGCGCCCCAGCCACCGAGCGTGCCCGCCGCGAGGAACCCCAGGTACGAGGCCGCCAGCACCACGCCGGAGGCGGCCAGCGCGGAACGGCGCCGGTAGCGCGACAGCCACACCACCACGACGAGCTGCGAGCCGACGACGATGACGGTGTTGCCGACGAAGATCCCGGCCGGCCAGGCCGCAGAGGCATGCAGCCGGGTCACCAGGACCGCGGGCAGCGCCACTTCGAGAACGTTGAAGCAGAAGGCATAGGGCAGGTTGGCGATGTCCAGCGTCGTGACCGCGAACCGGGCCCGTCCACGCCGAGCGCCCGGCCGGGAGGCCGCCGAGGCGGTGACCGTGCTCCGCACATGCATCGTCAGCACCAGGACCGCGGAGACGAGGTAGCCCAGTGCGGTCAGCCCGGCCAGCATCCGCAGAGCACCGATCCCACCCGCCATGCTCAGCGTGGCGATCAGCGCACCGGCCCCCAGACCCGCGTTGCGCAGTGAACGGGCCGCCGCCAGGGCAGCGTCCCGGAGCCGGTCCTCGGCGAGGGTGCTGATCAGCGCGGCGTGGGCCGGCGGCCAGCACTGGTTGCCGATGCCCAGAAAGAGCGAGGCCGCAGTGAAGCCCCACAGTGGACTGCCTCCGGTCATCGGGGACCCGAGCAGGACCAGCACACCGAGCACCCGGATCAGCATCGCGGCCGCCACGGCGGTGCTGCGGACTCCCCGATCGATCCACCGCCCGGCGAAGGGCAACGCGGCAAGGCTGAGCGCCATGCCCACCGACATCGCCGTACCGGTCGCGGCCAGACCAAGGTGCAGCGCCTTCACCCCGTAGAGGAGCATGAAGGGGCGGAGCATTCCCGAGCCCAGCGCGTCGACGGTGACGGCCACCGCGTACCGGGGCCCGCCGGTGGCACGCAGCAGCTCACCAAAGCGGGGCCGCTGAACTGCCGAGGACACTGCCGGAGCGGCGGGCGGGAGAGTGGCGGACTTCTGAACGATGGTCATGTGCTCACCGTGGACCCGGTTCCCCGGCGGGTCACGCCGATTGATCCGTCTCGTCAATCCATTGCACCCACCCCCAGCTGAGCTGCGACGATGTGCTCCGTGAGCCTCACCATCGATATCAACGGCGTCCCGCCCGAGCGCATGCTGTTCGCCCTCTCGCCGCTGGCTGAACTGTCCGCGATGCTTCATGTCCTCTCTGGGCCCGCGCATCATCCGCTGCGGCATGGCTGGGCCGCCCGCACCCGTGCGGAGCTCAAGCCGGAACTCGCAGAGCGACTGTTCGAGGCCGAGTTCCTCTGGCGCTCCTCCCGCGCCGACTTCCTGCTGCCCGGCCGGCCCGGGGCGACCCTGGAGGAGGAACTGGACGCCGTCGACGCCCTCGACGACGACACCTATGCGACTGCGGCACTGGTCACCACCTGTGGCACGGACCGGATGCTCTTCGGCCTGCCGTCACCGCTTGCCGACTCCGCCGTGCGCGACCGAGCCCTGGACCTGGCCCAGGCCCGAGGGCCGGAGCAGGCCTCCTTCGCAGAGCGCCTCATGAGCGACCCGCCCATGGTCCGAGCGCGAGTACGGCAGCTGCTGGAGGACTGCGTCCCTGCCTTCTTCCAGGAGACCTGGCAGCGCGTCAGGCCCCAACTGGCGGCCGACCTCCGGCTCAAGGCGGACCTGCTCGCCCGACACGGCGTCGCAGGGACGCTGACCTCCGTGTCACCGGCCGTCAGCCTCGACGCGAACGGGGGACGCATCGTCGTCGACAAGCTGCAGGACAACACCGCCAGCGCGGCCGGCGACGGCCTGACCTTCATCCCGACCCTGTTCGGACACCCGCATCTGGTCGTCGTCCACGCCCGCGGCTGGCGTCCGGTGCTGCAGTATCCGATCACGGGCCAGGAGGAGATGCCCGCCCCGGTGCCGATGGAGGTCATGCGGCTGCGGCTGGAGGCCCTGGCCCACCCGGTACGGCTGCGCCTCGTCCGCACGCTGGCGCGTGGCTCGCACACCACCGGCGAACTCGCCTCGGCCTGGGAGCTCACCGCCCCCGAGGTCTCCCGTCACCTCACCGTCCTGCGCAAGGCCGGCCTGCTGACGATGAAGCGACGCGGGCGCTATGTCCTCTACGAGCTGAACATCGCCACCACCGCGGCGCTCGGGACCGATCTGGTCGAGGCCGTCCTGCGGTGAACGCAGAAAGGCCCCCTGACGCTGGGTCAGGGGGCCTTCTGTTAATGGTTGTTCGGCGGTGTCCTACTCTCCCACAGGGTCCCCCCTGCA